>CAUABY010000141.1 GCA_958427375.1 uncultured Eubacteriales bacterium | reverse complement strand
ACCAACGACCTCCGGGTTATGAGCCCGACGAGCTACCAACTGCTCTACCCCGCGATATCTATTTATCAAGCCTATATATAATAGCACATGCTATGGCGTTTGTCAACACCCAAAACAAAAATATCCTGCGGGGCTGGTTTTTGCGCCGCACACAGCGCCCGCACACTAACCCAGCGCACACTAAACCCGTGCAATGCAGACACCCCGCGCAGGTCAGCTCGCCGGGCATTTTTGATAACACCAAAATGCAGCTACGCCAGAAAAGCCCGCGATGCGGGCTCTTCTGGCGTAAATCTATCGTATTTGGATGCGGGCTCTTCTGGCGTAAATCTATCGTATTTGGATACGGGCTTTTTCCCGCCGCGGCTCGGCACAGTGCGGCGCTGACACACGCTGGTATACTGTTCACTTCCGCGTCACGGTGCGTCCGCCCGCACACAGTGCTCAACTCACCTTTACGAGCACCCGGCCGACACGTCTGCTGTCCATTGACAGCACGGTCACAGTCAGATTCCTGTACGTGAAGCTGTCGCCCGCCGCGGGATAGTCGCCGAACATCTCCAGCGTCCAACCGCCGACAGTGTTGCTCTCCGCCTCAACCTCGTCCTCGTCTACGCCGACAAGCTCAAAGAAATCGGAGAGCACCATAGAGCCGTCCAACTCATACTCGCTGTCCGTATGCTGCACGACCTCCGGCGCGACCGTGTCGCTCTCATCCCAGATGTCGCCCACAATCTGCTCCAGCACATCCTCCATCGTGACGACGCCCAGCATACCGCCGTATTCGTCCGTCACCACTGCGAGGTGCTGCTTGGCCTTGCGAAGCTGCGCAAGCACGGCGGGCAGCTTCATGGTCTTATACACATAGCATGGCGGCATCAGCAGCTTTCTGATATCCGCATGCCCGTCATCCGCCATCGCCTTGAGAAAGTGGTTTAGATACAAAATTCCGATAACATTGTCAATGCCGCCCTCGTACACGGGCAGGCGCGTATACGGCGCGTCCTCCACGAGCGCGAGGATCTCATCCCAGTCGTCCTCAATGTCAATGGCCTGCACATCAACGCGCGCGGTCATAACATCCATGGCCGAGGTCTCGGAAAAGTCAATCGCGGCCTGCACAAGCTCGGACTGGTCCTCGTCCAGCACCGCCTCATCCTCAGCGGTCTCAATGATGGATTGCAGCTCCTCCACCGCCTCATCGGGCGTATCGGCGGCCTCATTCTTCATTCCGCGCGTGATAAGATTGATAACCGCCACCACCAGCCACACCAACGGGTAGAACACAATCATCATAAAGCGCACGGGGTACGAATTTTTAAGCGCCAGCTTATTTGCGTTCTGTTTGGCTGTTATTTTCGGGATAGTCTCGCCGAAGATAATAACAATCAGCGTGAGCACAACAGTGCTGACCCACGCGTAATCGTCCGAGCCGCTTATGAGAATGACCGCGACCGACGCAAGTGAGGACGAACAGATATTCGCGAGATTATTGCCTATGAGTATCGCGCTGAGCGCATTGTCAAAATGCTCGACAATATACACGGCAAGCCTGCCGCGCTTATCGCCGCTGTCGCGCGCGCCCTCAAGCCGAATCTGACTGCAGGATGAATAGCTCATCTCCGACGCCGAGCAGAAAGCCGAGAGGCACAGGCACAGGAAAATACCCACAAACACAAGAACGTCAGATATTGTCACTGCGCATCGCCTCCTTTCCCGATCTCAGGAACAAGGCTTACATTGAGCCTGAGTATGCGGTTATGCTCCATCTCGGCCACCGTGACCTTGACACGGTGATAGGTGAAGCTCTCGCCGGGCTTGGGGATGAAGGTGAACTGCTCATAAGCCCACTCGCCCATGAGCGTATTGACAAGCTCCTCATCCTCCTCCGGGTCCTCAAAACCCAGAAGGTCGAACACATCGCTGACGGATTCATCCGCCTCAACGAGATAGCTGCCGTCGCTTTGCAGCACGATAGGCTCCTCCACAACGTCCTCCTCGTCCCAAATCTCGCCCACAAGCTCCTCAAGGATATCCTCAACGGTGACTATGCCGAGTGTGCCGCCATAGTTATCGGTGACGACCGCGATATTGAGCTTACGGTGGGACATGACGGGCAGCAGCTCGTCAATTTTGGTGCTCGCGTGGACAAAATACGCCTCGTCGAGCAGCGGCCTGATGTCAAGCTCGTTGCCCTGGCGCAGATAGGCCTTTATAAACGTGCGAATCTGGAGAATGCCGACAATATTGTCAATACTGCCCTCGTACACGGGCAGGCGGCTGTGCGGCTGCTCCTTGATATAGGCGAGGATATTCTCGTGACTGCTGGATATATCCACTGCGGCGAGGTCGACGCGCGGCGTGAGCACGCTCTCAACCGTGACATCGCCGAATTGCAACGCGGAGGAGATCAAATCGCCCTGCTCCTCGTCGAGGCTGCCCTCCTCGGTCATATCCTCGATGATGTCATAGAGCTCATCCTCGGTGACGGAGGCCTCCGCCTCGCTGTGTGAGAGTTTGGCCGCGAACTGGCCGATATGCGTCAGGAGCTTTGAGAAGGGGCCGAAGAGCTTCATAAAGAAGATGAGCGCGGGCACACAGAGTTTGGAAAAGCGCTCAGGGTACTTCTTGGCGATGCTCTTGGGGAGCATTTCCCCGGCGAAGAACACGACGAGGGTCGTGATAATCGTGCTGGCGGAAACCGCGCTCAACCCCCAGAGCCGCGTAACCGCGACGGTGATAATAGTCGCAATGGAGATATGTACAATATTGGTGCCGATAAGAATGGTGCTTATAGCCAAATCAAAGTTTTCGATGACGTACTGCACTTTTTTGGCCTTGGCGTCGCCATGCTCCGCGGCGGCCTTAATCTTACTGCGCGAGGCCGAGGCCACGGCGGTCTCGGTGACGGCGAAGTAAAACGCGGCCAGTAAAAGCAAAATTGAGCCTATCCAGGGCATTATCTGCGGCAATCGACTGCCATCATCCATGGTTGGATATCCAACTCCTTTTTAAAAAATAAATTTCTATATAGTATAACATAGCGCTTTTACCCTGTCAATATTACCGCTTGGGTGAAAACGCCGTAATTGTGATACAAACTACTCAAATAGCGAGGCGTAGTCATAGCCCGTGTAGTAATCGTACACCCGCTGACAGTAGTCCTCGTAATTCTCGCGCGTGAGCTCGTGTTCACCGGCAGCCATGCATTGCAGGATATAACTGTTGGCGCGGGAGTCGTTGTGGATATAGTCCTTATACCTGTCAAAATCGTTTGCGAGCTCAAAATCGTCAAGAAAAGAGAAGAGGCGGACATTGTCGCAGCCGAGCAGGAGCTCAATGGTTTCGCGCTCGGCCTCAAGGCGCTGGACGAGCGTGCCGGTTTGGTTCTGCTTATCCCAGTAGTACATGCTGAAAGTCGGGAAGAAGAGGTAAAACTGCGTGTCCGGATACGCGCGCGCGGTTTCGATGATATTCTGCTCGACATTGCCGCGCACCATCTCCCTCTGTTCGGGCGAGAGGCGGTACATCGTGTTTACGGCGGCGGGTCTCTCGTACTGGAAAAGTATCATGTCGCGGCCGTATATGGTGTCGGGCGTATCCCATAAAGCGTAATCGTCAAAACTTGTGGTGACGCCGCCCGCGCGGGTATATTTTATTACGTTGAGCGAGGAGTGGAGTATGCTCTTGTTGAAGAGGTACTTTGCGTCGTTAAATGGGTTGCTGTCGTAGAGGAAGGTGGGATAATCGTCAGCGTCATAGCTCATCATGTCCTTGTCGGAGAGGAGATTATCGTAGTCAAGCCCCATGACCAGCATGCGAAGCTCCGGATTCGCCGCAAGCGCCGTGCGGTTGCTCATGTCCAGCTCCTTGGCGCTCGCGCCGGAGTAGGGCACTTTGACCGCGTTCACGCCGAAGAGCGCGTCAAATTCCGTGGTCTTGAAGTTTTCGCACATGCTGTTGCCGGTAATAACCGCGTCATAGTCAAAATGCTTGAGTATTCCGTCGTTCTGGTAGCGCTCATAGTAAATCTCGTATTGCAGACCCTTGAGCGGGGCGTGGTAGTGGAAAAAGGGGTCGATTACGGCCGTGACCGCGCCGAGCAGAACGAGCGCCGCGAGGGTGAGCGCCAGAACGCCGAGGGCGAATTTTTTGAAGTTCATATTTTTCATCTTAATCTCCATTCTGCCGTATACAAGCGGCACAGGCAGGAAAATCTCTACATAAGGCTGAATGGAGATTTCAGGCATGTGCCGCGGTCGCCGCTTTGCGGCGGGCTGTACGCCATTCAATGAAGATAGTGTGATTTTTCACTCTATCTTCCCCTCCTCAGAAGTTGAAGTACAAAAAGGCGCTCACCGTGCCGAAGCAGAAAACACACCACACCAAAAGCGCCGCGACAAAGAGCATAGTCAGCGGGCGGGGCTTGAGCGCGGTCATCCTCTCATAGGCGTTTTTCGGCACGAGCACAAGCAGCATGCAGCCCGCGAGGAAGAGTATCATCATCATGGGCGGCCAGTACACATACTTGCCGACGACAGGGATGAGCGAGAGCGGCAGCATGAACTCCGTGAGGCAGAAGCCGTTATAGATATTGTAAGCCACAGGGCCGAAGTCAAAGGCGAAGATGCGGCCGATGATGGCGAAAGCGTCGCTGAGGCTGTCGGCGCGGAAGATGATGAAGCCGAGGTTTATAAAGGTGAACGTGATAAGCCAGTTGACGGGCTTTGGTATTTTGTCAAAAAAGCGTTTACCAGCACGCGTGAGCACACAGAACAGCCCATGCAGCGCGCCCCAGCACACGAAAGTCCAGCCCGCGCCGTGCCAGAAGCCGCTTAAAAGGTACACTATCATAACGTTTATGTATGTGCGCGCCGCGCCCCGGCGGCTGCCGCCGAGCGGGATGTACACGTACTTTGTGAGAAAGCGCGTGAGCGTGATGTGCCAGCGCTTCCAATGGTCGAGGATGGTGACGGCCTTATATGGCGAGTTGAAGTTCTGCGGCAGGTCAATGTTGAACATTCTTCCGATGCCTATGGCCATATCGCTGTAGCCGCTGAAGTCGAAGTACATCTCCAGTGTGTAGGCGAGCATCACCACAAGGGCGTTGGAGCTGTTGACTGAGGACCAGTTTCCGGCCGCGACAGAGCCATAGAACACAGTCACGCATTTACTGAGCGTATCGGCAATGAGCACCTTTTTGGCGAGGCCGATGGTGAAGATGTAGATGCCGCGCGAGAAGTTTTCAAAATCAAAGCGCTTGCGCGAGGCGTCCTGAAGCTGGGGCAGCAGCTCATCGTGCGTTACGATGGGGCCCGCGACGAGCTGGGGGAAGAAGGTGATGAAGCAGGCGTATTCAAGCAGGGAGCAGGGCTTGACCTCGCGGTTAAAAGCGTCAATAACAAAGGAAATCTGCTGGAATGTGAAAAAGCTGATGCCGAGCGGGAGCAGAACATGGCGCAGTGTCCAGTCGGCGCAGAAGAGGGAGTTTACGGTTTCGGCGAAGAAGTCATAGTACTTGAAGTAGAAGAGCACGCCGAGATTGACAGCGACGGCGATGTATTTGGCCGCGCGGCGTCGGCGCTCCCCCGTCAGCACGAGCGAGAGGCGGTAAAAGCCGTAATTCACCAGCACGCTTGAGCACAGCAGAACGAGGTAGATGGGCTTATTCGCGCCGTAAAACCACAGCGACATGCCCAGCAGATATGTAAGCGCCAGCGTCGTCCAGCCGAGGCGGTTGAGCACAAAGTAGCCCGCGACACACAGCGGCAGGAAGAGCAGGACAAAGATGTACGAATTAAAAAGCATGAGCGTATATCCTT
>CAUABY010000140.1 GCA_958427375.1 uncultured Eubacteriales bacterium | reverse complement strand
GAGTGAACCAGAAGCACACGGGCAGAAGCACCGTAAGCACCAGCGCCAGCCGCCAGTCGATGGCATACATCACGCCGAGCGCGCCGAGGATGGTAAGCGAGCAGATGAGGATATTCTCCGGCCCGTGGTGGGCAAGCTCGGTGACTTCAAAAAGGTCGCTTGTGATATGGCTCATCAGCACACCGGTGCGGTTTTTATCGTAAAAACTGCATGAGAGCTCCTGCATGTGCCTGAACACGTCCTGCCGCATGTCCGACTCGACCAGAACGCCCATTCTGTGCCCGACGACGGTGATTATATAGTAGAGCACCGACTTGAACACAAAGCCCAAAAGCATGAGCGCCATGACGATGAAAAAGGTTTTAAACAGGCTTTTCGGCAAAAGCTCATTCATCGACATGCGCGAGACAAAGGGGAACACAAGGTCTATGACCGCGACCAAAAGCGCGCAGAACATGTCGATGGCGAAGAGCTTTTTCTGCCCCATTATGTAGCTGAAGAAAATCTTCAGCGGTTTTTGATTAAAGTCTTTTTTCATTATTTATACAGTTTGCCAAAGCCTCCCCCCTGTGTAAGGGGAGGCAGCAAAAATCCTGATTTTTGACGGGCAGAAAAACGCCCATGCGGCTTCAAGGCCCTTGATAATACACAAGGGAGCCAATATGCCGCTTTTTTAATCTTATCTACAAGTCTTGAATTTATCCCGCTCGGCCACGGCGAGCGCGTCGCAGCGGTTATTATACTCGTTCTCCGCGTGGCCCTGAACCCAGCTGAAGCTGACCTCGTGCCGCTCCATGAGCGCTGACAGCTCCTGCCAGAGGTCAACATTCAGCACGGGCTTCCTGTCGGACTTCTTCCAGCCGTTTTTGACCCACGAGCTGAGCCAGCCGCGCGTAACCGCGTCGACAAGGTATTTTGAATCGGAGATAAGCTCAACCTCACAGGGCTCTTTGAGCGCCAAGAGGCCGCGAATCGCCCCGGTCAGCTCCATGCGGTTATTCGTGGTCTCCCGCTCGCCGCCGGAGAGCTCTCTCTCCGCGCCCTTGTAGATGAGGATTGCCGCCCAGCCGCCGGGGCCGGGATTGCCCGAACAGGCCCCGTCGGTATAGAGCGTCACTTTTTTGCGCTTTTCCATGCTTATTCCCCGTCGGTCTCAGGCGCGGCGCTGTCCGCGTCAAACTCCGGCGCGTTCACGCCTTTCTCTTCCGGCTCTTCAAGCTCCTGCTCCCCATCGGCGTTTTTCTCCGTGGTCTCGATGGAGATTACGCGGCTGCCCGCCGCCGGGCGCATTATTTTCACGCCCTGCGCGGCGCGGCCAAGGAGATTTATTTTGTCCACATCCACGCGGATGATGGTGGCGTCGTCCGTGATGACGAGCACGTCCTCCCCGCCGCGGACTATCTTCACATCGGCGAGCTTGCCGGTCTTTTCGGTGACGTTGTAGTTTTTAAGGCCGATGCCGCCGCGCCCCTTGACAGCGTACTCACTGCAAAGCGTGCGCTTGCCGAAACCGTTCTCGGTGACGGAGAGGATGGACGTGCCGCGCGCGGTGCTGCCCGCGCCCACAACGCGGTCGCCCTCACGAAGCCTGATGCCGCGAACACCCACGGCTGTGCGGCCCATAGCGCGCACGTCCCGCTCGTTGAAGCAGACGGCCATACCGTTCGCGGTGGCGATGAGAATGTCCTCATCCCCGGTGGTCTCAAAAACGCTCATCAGCTCATCGCCCTCGTCGAGCGTGAGCGCGCGGATGCCGTTGGCGCGGATATTCTTCAGCGCGGACTGCTGCATGCGCTTTACAGTGCCGTTTCTGGTGACGAAGAAGAGGAACTTATCCTCGTCCATACTCCGCCCGCGTATCATCGCGCTGACTTTCTCATCCTGCGCGTTTTCAATCTGGATGATGTTGACAAGGTTCGTGCCCTTGGCTGTGCGCCCGGCCTGCGGGATATTATAGCCCTTTTTGATGAACACCCTGCCCTTGCTGGTGAAGAAGAGGATATTATCGTGCGTGGAGGCGGTGAACACGGTCTCCACAAAGTCCTCCTCCTTGGTGGTCATCGCGCGGATGCCCTTGCCGCCGCGCCCCTGACTGCGGTACTCGCTGACCGGCATGCGCTTGATATAGCCGCCGTTTGTCAGCGTGAACACGCACTCCTCCTCCTCGATGAGGTCCTCAATGTCAATCTCGTCCGCCACGTCCTGAATCTCGGTTATGCGCTCGTCGCCGTACCTGTCACGAAGAGCGGTAAGCTCGTCCTTGAGCACGCCCTTAATCTTCTCAGGGTCTGCAAGCAGCTCTTTATAATAGGCTATCTTGACCTCAAGTTCCCTGTACTCGTTTTCAAGCTTCTCGCGGTTGAGGCCCTGCAGGGATATAAGGCGCATATCGCAGATTGCCTGCGCCTGCACTTCGGAAAAGCCGAAGCGCTCCATCAGGCGCGTCCTGGCGTTATCATAGCTCGTGCGGATGATGTGAATGACCTCATCAATATTATCCTGCGCAAGGAGCAGACCCTCCAACAGGTGCGCGCGCTCCTCCGCTTTTTTAAGGTCAAACTTTGTGCGGCGCACGATAAGCTCTTCCTGAAAGCTCAGATACTCGTCAAGTATATGGCGCAGGGAGAGAATCCTGGGCTGGCTCTGGTTATTGACAAGTGCGAGCATGTTGATGGAGAAGCTCGACTGCATGGCCGTCTGGGCGAAGAGCCTGTTCAGCACCACCTGCGGGTTTGCGTCGCGCTTGAGCTCGATGACAATGCGCATGCCGTTTCTGTCGGTCTCATCGCGGAGGTCTGAAATACCCTCCATGCGCTTTTCATGTACCTGGTCGGCGATATTCTTGATAAGCTGGCGCTTGTTGACCTGATATGGAAGCTCGGTGACGATAATGCGCGTTCTCTTGTCGCGGCCGTACTCCTCAAACTCCGTGCGCGCGCGCACAATCACACGCCCGCGCCCGGTGGCATAGGCCTGCCGGATGCCGCTTCTCCCCATGATGATGCCGCGCGTGGGGAAGTCCGGCCCCTTGATGTGCTGCATCAGGTCATTGAGCGTGGCCTCCGGGTTTTCGAGCACGCAGATGCAGGCGTTTATAACCTCGGTCAGGTTGTGGGGCGGAATATTTGTCGCCATGCCGACGGCGATACCCGACGAGCCGTTGACCAGGAGGTTGGGGAAACGCGAGGGGAGCACACGCGGCTCCTTGCGGTACTCGTCAAAGTTCGGGTCCCAGTCGACCGTGTCCTTGTCGATATCCCTGAGCATCTCGGCGGATATTTTCGACATGCGCGCCTCTGTATAACGGTAGGCGGCCGGTGGGTCTCCGTCGACAGAGCCGAAGTTGCCGTGCCCGTCGATAAGCGGGTAGCGCATGGAGAAGTTCTGTGCAAGGCGCACCATCGCGTCGTAAACAGAGCCGTCACCGTGCGGATGGTAGCGGCCCAGCACGTCACCCACGCAGGTGGCGGACTTTTTAAAAGGCTTATCCGCGGTGAGGTTATCCTCATAGAGCGTATAGAGTATGCGCCGGTGAACGGGCTTGAGGCCGTCGCGCACATCCGGCAGGGCGCGGCCTACAATAACGCTCATCGCGTAGTCTATATAGCTCTTCTGCATCTCGCTTACGAGCTCTGATTCGGTTATTTTTTGGTTGGGAAAGGCTATATCTTCAGGTTTATAATCTCTTTTATGTGCCATTTGCTACTCCTTTTGCTGAAATACGCAAAGCTTTTAAATGTCAAGATTGACAACGTATTTCGCATTCTGCTCTATCCACTCGCGGCGCGGCTCGACCTCTTCGCCCATCAGCACGGTGAAAATCTGGTCGGCCTGTATGGCGTCATTGAGCGTAATGCGCCGGAGTGAGCGCGTCTCCGGGTTCATGGTCGTCTCCCACAGCTCGTGCGGATCCATCTCGCCAAGACCCTTGAAGCGGCTGATATCAAGCTTCACACCGGGGTTGTCCGCGCGCATCTCGGCGGATATCTTATCGCGCTGCTCGTCGGAATAGGCAACGCGCTGCTGCTTGCCGCGCGTCAGCTTATAAAGCGGCGGCACCGCGGAGTACACATAGCCGTTTTCGATGAGCGGGCGCATGTAGCGGAAGAAGAAGGTCAAAAGCAGCGTGCGGATATGCGAGCCGTCAACATCGGCATCCGCCATGATGATTATTTTGTGATAGCGCAGCTTCTCTATATTGAACTCGTCCCCTATCCCAGCGCCGAGCGCGAGGATGAGCGGGTAGAGCTTGTCATTGCCGTAAATTTTATCGGCGCGCGCCTTCTCGACGTTGAGCATCTTGCCCCACATCGCAAGTATCGCCTGAAAACGGCTGTCGCGCCCCTGAATGGCCGAGCCCGCAGCGCTGTCGCCCTCAACGATGTAGATTTCGCACAAGGACGGGTCGCGCTCGTTGCAGTCCTGCAGCTTATCCGGCATCTGCCCGCTCTCAAGCCCCGTCTTGCGGCGCACGGACTCCTTGGCGCGCCTTGCGGCCTCTCTCGCGCGGTTTGCCATCATCGCCTTTTCAAGGATTATCTTCGCCGTGGCCGGGTGCTCGTCAAAATACTCCATGAGCTGGTCGTTGACGATGCTGTCGACAAGGGTTCTGATATAGGCGTTGCCCAGCTTCTGCTTGGTCTGACCCTCAAACTGCGCCTCCGGCAGCTTGACGGAGATGACCGCCGCTATGCCCTCGCGCACATCGTCTCCTGACACCTTGTCGTCACCCTTTATGATATTTGCCTTCGCGCCGTAGGCGTTAATTACGCGGGTGAGCGCGGTTTTAAATCCCGTTTCATGCATGCCGCCGTCGGGCGTGTGTATATCGTTGGCAAAGGAGACAAGCGTCTCATTATAGCCGTCATTATATTGCAGGGCGATTTCGGCAATGGCGTCGTTCTTCGCGCCGCTGAGGTATATAACGTCATCATGCAGCGCGGCCTTGTGGCGGTTGAGATAGCCGACATATTCCCTTATGCCGCCCTCATAGCAAAGCTCCTCGCTCTGCTCCATGCCCTCACGCTCGTCCTTTATGGTTATGGTGAGACCCGCGTTCAGGAACGCCTGCTCGCGCATGCGCGTGTGCAGAATCTCATAGTCGTACACCGTGTCATCAAATATCTCGGCGTCCGGCCTGAAGCGCACGCAGGTACCGCTCTTCTCGGTTTTGCCAAGCTCTCGTATGCCCTCGGTTATCTCGCCGCGGGAAAACCTCATGCTGTAGCGTGTGCCTTCCTTGCACACCTCGACCTCAAGCCACTCCGACAGCGCGTTTACCACCGAGGCGCCCACGCCGTGCAGGCCGCCCGACACCTTATAGCCCCCGCCGCCGAACTTGCCGCCCGCATGCAGCACCGTGAACACGACCTCCAGCGCGGACTTGCCCGTCTGCTCCTGAATGTCGCAGGGGATGCCGCGCCCGTTATCCTCAACGCGGATGATATCGCCCTGCTCAATGGTCACGTCAATATGCGTGCAGTAGCCCGCAAGCGCCTCGTCTATGGAGTTATCCACAATCTCATAAACAAGATGGTGCAGGCCTGATGACGAGGTTGAGCCTATATACATGCCGGGGCGCTTTCTTACCGCCTCAAGCCCCTCCAAAACCTGTATTTGTGAAGCGTCATACTCCTGTGTAACTTTTTCGTTAATCTCTCCCATTTGTATCTCCATTACCTGATATAAATATTTTTTTCAACATTCAGTTAATCCTGCCCGAATCACATCTGCCCTGATTCCGCGCGCTTTAACAGGGTAGCCGAGGACATCTGGCTCAGATACAAGCGCCTCACGCCATCGCGCTCCGCCGCGACAAAGGATTTTGGTATATCCTCCGCCGCGTTGAT
>CAUABY010000139.1 GCA_958427375.1 uncultured Eubacteriales bacterium | reverse complement strand
AAAAGTTGTCCTGGCGGATACTACCGCTTCTGCTGAGAGAGAAATACCTCCTGCAGCAGAGAATGTGTATACGGTTAGAATCCCGGTCGGCGGTCACAACTACGAGGTCAAAGTTACCTTCATTGACACTCCGGCTTCAGCAGCTGCCAAGGCCGCAGTCACCAAGTACAACTATGCGCTGTCGAAAGACATTGATGACATTATTGTGAAAGATTTTGTCATCGAGGAAGGAGAAGGCACTGTCACCATCACTCCTCCTGAAGGCGTCAAAATCGTGAAGCTTCAGTATGAGCCTAAAGCGGCTGACGGCGAAGCCGAAGGGGAAAAGAGCGAACCCATTGACCTTACGGCGGCTAAGAATGAGGACAGCAAATATGTCTTTGAGCTTACCGATGAAGTTGCAGAGGGCGCAGTAATCACCATCGTCGTTGAAAAAGACAATCCCTAATCCCCCCTAATATAAAACGAAAGGCACCCTGATTTCAGGGTGTCTTTTGTTATGCCATGCATGATAGTAGGGGGGAGAGTCATAATCAATTGGTTCTAAACTAAAAAAGTAGGTCCTAAACTAAAAGTTTCCTCTGTCATCAAGGTGAGATTTGTCGTAAAAGAAAACGTTGGTTCAAGCTCTTTGTATGTTGTTATACAATAATCGATACACTGCCGCGCCTGATATATTTTGTCATCCATATTTTTCCGCAAGGTAGATGCTCAGGCGGCTTTGGAGCTGAGCTGCCGCCGCGGCCTCGGTATACTGCCCGCCGAGATAGGCATTGAGGATGGTGCGCATGGTGTCTATGACCTCAGGGCTGTTCAAAACATATTTTGTCGTTCCGTAGACAATTGATTTGATGATTTCAGCATCTTCCTTGGTGAACTGCTGATTTGGTGTATCTTTGTCCAGCTCGTTTTCAACCGCGCGCTCAAAGCTGACTTTCAGCGCAGGTATGCCGTACATCAGCTCAACATCCTCCGCGCCGGACATATACGTTTTTATAAACCTCCACGCGCCGTCAATATTCGCGCTTGCCGCCATAATGCCAAGGCTCGTGTTCGCGCCCATGGTCATCATGCTGTCGGTGATATAGCTGGCTACACCCATCGCCGTGGGAGCGCCGTAGCGCATGAAATAGCTGCCGGTCTCAGCGGCGTTCGGGAATCCGGCGGCCACGTACTCGCCGCCCGCGGCGGCGCGCGATTTGTCGCCAACACGGCTTGGGAAGTCATAGTCAATGAAAAAAGTGTATATATCGGTGTGTAGATTCGTGTAGGTAGACGTGGTGAGCGCCTTTAGAAGCTTCAGCCATTCGCCGAACGCGGGGTCGGTGAAGCTGCATGTTGCACTTGATGTATCCATAAACTCCGCCGTCGCCGCGCGCGAGAAGAGAAGCACCAGGTTTTCCGCATTGTTCTCCGTGCGCAGGTCGGGGTACTCTGCCAGCAGCTGGCACATTCGCTCCGCCGTCCACTCTCCGCCGTCGGCGAGAATCTTTGGCGCGCTCATGGTGAGAATATCAAAGCGGTCGATGTATTCATAAAGCGCATCGCCGCGCATCATCGCAGAGAGCACGCCCGGTATAAAGTCCTCGCGGCTGATATCCGCGTCCGCGTCGAGATACGGCAGCAGATCGACAAGCATGCTGCTGTCTACCGCGCCGTCGGGCAGAAGGCTCGTGTCGATGATGTCGACCTTGCCGCTCGTGGCGAGTTCGATGAGCAGCCGGGTGCGCTCCTCCTCACTACTGTATATGTAGGGCTTTATCTCCACCCTGTAGTCTGAATCGGAGTTATTAAAGCGGAGTACCGCGTCCATGAGCGCGTCAGAGCAGACAAAGGTTTTGCTCGTCAGCCCCCAGCCGTTGGTCGGGTAGCCGTAAGAGGAGGTGTCGCCGAGACAGGCGAGTGTGAGCGTATCCTTCACGGGCACATCTCCCATGGAGATCTTCGTTATTCTGTCTGTCAGATGAAAGATGTCGCCGTTTTCATTCTCCAAGCCATTACGACCGTACAGCCGCTTATAGCTGAACGCAACGTCCGCCCACTTTAGTATCTCCGTTGCTTGCTGCGTTGCCGGGTCGTAGTTATACAGCACGTTGTCCCGCGTCACGAGGAAATGACCGGGACTGCTGGAATAGAGCGCCGGTTGATTGGTAAGTTCGGGGATTGGCATGCTGTACTGAATGGTGGCAGGGTCGAGCTGAGCAAGCCCACCCGGAGCCGCTACCCAGTGTACACCGTTGACCCACACACGCGCCGGGTTTCCGTACAGCACAGTTTCCGGCGCACCGATAACGTTGGCGTTTCTGTCTATAAGATAGATAGGGTGCTTCTCACTGAAATCATTGCCCGTGAGTGCTCTGTCATTATCCAGAGCGAGCAGAAAGTAGAGCGGGGCGTTGTCATCATCCCAGAAGCTTACCATGCTCCGAGACTCTTCTCCGGTGACAAGGTTCACGCAGATGATGTAGGTGTTCAGCTCGTGCTGGCAGCTGTTGCTTTCTGCTTCCTCCTGCGTTTGGGTTTCCAACACCAAGAGCCATAGCGTGTCCGCCGCGACGGACACACGATATATGGAGGGATTATGGAGGTCGCTGACCATAAGGTCTATTCTTGTGAACTCCTCCGTGCGCGTATCGAACGCTGCGACTGCCGGCGCGCCGTCCGTTGTCTTTGCCGCAATATAGAACGTGTCGTTGTAAATATCACACGCGCCCCAATTTTTGACCCAATAAGGGTTTGATATTTCTGAGGCTATGTAGCCGGGGACAGTCTCGCGCGGCTTTTCAGTTAGCTCCCGCATGGGCGCGGCGCTGGGTTCAGCCGTAACCGGCGCGGCTGTCGCAGTCGGCACAGGCTCATTAGAGCTTGCGTCGCAGGCGCATAGCCCCAGCAGCATGGCAGCGAGCAGAGCAAAGCACAGCAGTTTTCGCGTCTTTCGCATTGGTTCTTCCTCCTAAACTGTATTTTGTTTATATGACGTAATTTGTTGAAAAAGGCTCACAGCACAGAGGAGTTTTTTGCAGTTTTGTGTTTTCCCTCACTGTTACCTAAGCCCGATACAACAATATGCTTTTCTTTGTTTTCTAAATTTCAAGTGAGTGAAAATACTACTCTAATTGATGAAGTTGATCCTGCGTCCAATAAGAATTCTGTTTGGAAAACACTTTAATTAGTAAAAGACCATTTACCGCACATATCATAAAGATTATTGCTACCATAACGTCTCTTTAGTCTGACTTAGCTTTTCCGCAATCATGAGTATTGTTGCGTTGGCTTGTCCATAGAAAAGCATTCTGCACCATGTAAAAGATAAAAATTGCGTGTAATAAAAGAGCATACATAAAATCAAAAACAGAAAGCTAAGACTGAGGGCAATATACCGATTTTTTTGCTCTGATTTGATATATGATTCATTATATAGCATTATTCATAGTGTTGAAGTAAAAATGATTCAATATTGATGTAGAGCTCATATGGATAACGAGAAATTAATAATTTAGGCGATGACTTGGTGACATATTCCATGTTTAACGACCATTCACTGTCAATATCAACGATAAAAGGAAGCTGGATATTTACTTCTATCCCATCGCGGAGTGAAAACATGTGATTTCCTCTCAGCACTTCGTTGAGTTTGGCATTTTCAACCACATATGGGCTGTAATGAATATAGTAATCTGTTCCAACAATCAAAAAATTGCTTAAATCTATTACTCCACCAATTGGATTTTTCTGGCTCTCATATTTGACGGTTAAGTCAACTAGAATAATAGGATTGCCTGGACTAATTGGATTAATATTATCAGTCTGTTCTTACACATAAAGTAGAGGCATAATGTCCTTTGCTTCACCAACTGTAACGGACGTCAAACATATTTCATACTCATCTAGTTCACTATAACCCAAATTATAAAAGCCGTTTCTCATCTGCACATTCTGGTTAGGCTCATAAATTTCAACTATTGGTGAGAGTGAAAGACAGGATTGTGTATTTGTTATGTATAACATTGTAATGTAACATGCTATCAAAGCGAACACGAGACCATATAGCAGCTTTTTATTTATCCGCATTTTCACTCTCCGGTAAACTGTCCATTTGGCAGCTTGATAAGACGTTTAACAATTTTTCCTGCAATCATTTTACATACCTCGTCTGATATGGAACAAAGGATATCATAGTCATGACAAGTAACAATTATTAACGCACCGCGTCTTTTTTCTTCAGCAATTACTTGTCTAATAAGTTTAATCCCTTCTTCATCAATAGAATTAAACGGTTCGTCTAGTATTAATAGGTCTGGAGAGTCCATAATTGCGCAAGCGACCCCGAGCCGTTGGCGCATTCCCAATGAGTATTTTTTATATTTTACATTTGAAATACTTCCAAGACCCACTCTGTTTATTGAATCAATAATTTTTGCGTCCGATGTATCTTCAGATAATTGTGCAAGCATTTTCAAATTTGCATATCCACTAAAAGAATCAAGAAATGAAGGATTTTCTATAAGTAACCCCATTTTGTTTGGAAAAGAGTCTGCGCCGTTAACAGGGACACCATCGATAGTGAGACGTCCGTTTGTAGGATAAATCAGTCCTGCTATCATACGCATTAGCATAGTTTTTCCGCAGCCATTCATTCCTTGAAATCCATATATTTTGCCTGATTCCATATACATAGTTATGCTATCAAGAACTTTTGTATTTCCAATTATCTTAGATATGTTTTTAAGTTCAATAACCATATACGTTCTCCTTAGCGTTGAGATAAGATATCCATCTTACGCACTTTCATTTCTCCTAAACTTACAAATAGTGTACACATAAGAATGCACACAGCGATTCCTGTAATTGGAGCAAAATTATATACACCAATTATGCTACTTCTTATTGGCATAGCATAATTGTATATAAAAAATGGGCTTACAAAGTAAATACTCAAAATTACATAAATACAGCATACTAAAAAAGATATGGTCGGTTTCAAATATAATGAGATAAGCATTTGACCTAAACTAATTGTCATAGAAACAAGCGTAGGTAGTATGAAAATACATAAGAGCAACAATATATTCTGATTCTGACAATTTTCTAACGGTACAGCATAATTCATCTCGAAAATAGATGAATTCAGCTGCAGTGTTGAGGATTTTCCGGTTAATGCCGATAATGCTGAAAACACTATTATTCCGACAGAGTTATACAGAAATACTGTGAGCATATTCCATAGACATTTTGAATGCCACCATTTCCTTAAATCCTTTATTCTGGTTATGATTTGGATGCCTTCTTGCGACAGATCGTTATGCATTATATTGAGAGTAAAATACAGTACTAACAAATTGGTAAAGAACCAAGCAATGGGGAATTGAAGAAAAAAATTATTTGTTTCTGTACTTTTTAATAATATACCTCCTAATTCTAACATCCACAAATCACCTATAGAAATAGACAACATTTCTATATTTTGGGGATTCCTTAAATAGTATGCATATAAATGAAAAGTTCTAAATACAGAACAAATAAATATAAAAGAAAATACACAAATAAGACATACGGCATTTTTTAAAGTGTCTCTACGTTCTCGATAGAAATCGAATTTGAGAATATCATAAAACTTCATATTTTTTTCCTTTTGCAATTGAACATGCGACGATTATCAAGACGTAAATTGTTATCCAGAAAAATACAACAATTGCTTTAGTTGAATTAGATGGCGGTATTGCGTGCATTAGCTTTAATGGTGATATTTCAACGTAAGAAATATAAAACAAAAAACTTCTAATTAAGTCGCAAGACAACACAAAAAAATAAGAGATCATTATCGATTTGATACCACTTTTGGTAAAAAAAGCG
>CAUABY010000138.1 GCA_958427375.1 uncultured Eubacteriales bacterium | reverse complement strand
CCCCTGCTGCTCTGTTTTCTTTACATTGCAGCATAGTTTTTTGACAGTCTCAATATAATTTTAGGGTGCATCTCAAACGGGATGCACTCTTTTTTCGTTATATGTCTTTTTATATATCCGCGCCGGGATAGCTCATATAGCTCACGCCGTTTAAATCTTTCCATGTGAAAGAGCCGTTTTCCATTACCATGTAGCCGTGGGGCGAGGCTTCCTTGGGCAGGGAGACGGAGCCGGGATTGATATAGGTTATGCCGGACACGTCCTTACAAGCCGGGACATGCGTATGTCCGCACAAGAGCACGTCTCCCGCGCGGAGCTTTGGGAGGTTCTGGGGGTTGAAAACATGGCCATGCGTTGCGAACAGCAGGCGGCCGTTGAAGTCCAGGAGGGCGTACTCCGCCATTATGGGAAAGTCCAGCACCATCTGGTCAACCTCCGCGTCGCAGTTGCCGCGGACAACCATGAGATTGTCAGCATAGGCGTTTAAAAGGCGCGTAGTCTCGCGCGTGTCATAGCCCTCCGGCTCATCGTTGCGCGGACCGTGATACAAGAGATCGCCCAGCAGCAAAAGTCTGTCCGCTCGCTCGGACTCAAAGCGCTCAAAGAGCTTGCGGCAATACTTTGCCGATCCGTGTATATCTGAAGCTATCATCCATTTCATGAGGCGTTCCCCCTTGTTTGTTTCTGTAAGTTTAATTTATTTTACTGCTCGACCGCCGCGCATTTCTGTCTGCGGGCGCGCTCGACAATCTCCACCATCTCATCCCAATGCCGCTCCATATCGCGCACAAGCTTGAACTGCGTGCGGCAGCGGTCAAGATTATGCCGCTCGCGGTCGATGGCAAAGTACACGTCACCATTGAGATAGTCGGTCAGAAACCTTATGCCGCACTCAATGGTCATGGTATACGCGCCCTGCGGCAGCATGTCAATCTCCCGCTCGGTGAGGCTTGGGCAGGCCTCAAGATAGCCCTCAGTAAATGCCTTATACATCTCAAGGCTGAGATTGACGCGGCTGAGGTCAACCTCATCCTCCGCGCCGGTGCTCGCGCCGAAGCGTATAGCGTCGCCGAAGTCATAATCCGAAAGGCCGGGCATGACGGTGTCCAAATCAATGACGCACAGCGCCTTGCGCGTGTCCGCGTCGAGCAGGACATTGTTTATCTTGGTGTCATTGTGCGTTGCGCGCACAGGGAGTTCTCCCCGCTCGCGCATATCGTGCAGCACGCAGGCGCGCTCTTCACGCGCGATGGCAAAATCCACCTCAGCGCGCACCTCGTCAACACGGTGCAGGGCGTCTCTGGCAACGGCATCTCTGAGCTGGCGGTAGCGGTCGCGCGTATTGTGGAAATTCTCAATCGTCTCCACGAGCGAGTCCGCCGGGAAGTCGCGCAGGGCATACTGGAATTTGCCGAAGGCACGGGCGCTCTCGGCAAAGTCCTCGGTGCAGTCCGCCCGCTGCAGGCAGATGCTGTTATCCACAAAACGGTAACTGCGCCAGCAGCCGCCCTCGCCGTCATCATAGTATGTATTGCCGTCAATGGTGTCGATATAGCTTATCATGGCAGTTTTTTCGCTGTGGAGGCTCTCTAAGTAGTGGCTTATCGCCGAGACATTATTCATCAGCGCGTCGATATTCGGAAAAACACTGCGGTTTATCCACTGGAGTATATATTTTACTCCCCTGTCGGTGGTGATGAGATAGGTGCGGTTTATGTGCCCGCTTTTTATTTTGCTGCACTCAACCGGCTTGCCCTCCGTCGGGAAGTGGAATATTGCCTCTTTCATACCCTGTGCTCCTTTTATGTTTGTCTGACTATTTTTCTATATTATTAAAATCACTTGTACACGTCCGCATACACGAACAGCCGGCCTTTGCGGGAGGTGCCGCCCGTGCCGGTGAGTTTGGCTTTGCCCGTGCCGCGCAGTGAAATTATATCGCCCTCGCGGACGGTCAAATCAACTTTCAGGCACTGGCTGTAATTCACGCTGACATTACCAGCAGCTATATGCCTTGCCGCCTCAGTGCGCGAGAGCCTGAATATCCCGGCGGCCACGGCATCAAGCCGCGGGCTCATTACCGAAAAGCTGACACTCTGTACCTCGCGCTTGGGCGCAGGCACGGCCTCAAGCGCAAGCTCCGCCGCCGTCACGCCATAGCGCCCGACCTTGTCTATGCTTAGAAGATGGCGCACGACGCTTTGCTGGCAGAAAACATAGGCTTCGTTATCATGAACACAGATATCGCCCAGCCACTCGCGCCCTATGCCCATGCCGAGCAGCGCGCCCATATAGTCGCGGTGCCCCGGCGCGCCGAAGTGCGCGGTGAGCTTGATTGCCTTGATATACTCGGATGCGTCAAAGCTCTCACTATCCATATAATACGGCAGGAAGAAGGCGGCCGTGCGCTCACACTCGGCATTGCCGCCGAAAAAGCAGATTTCCGTGCCGCTGTATTTTGCCCACCGCTCCAGCTCATAGCGCTCGGCAGGGCTTAAAAAGCCCGTGTGGGTGACGACGCCGCCCCGGTCACAGCGCGCGGCCAGGTCCTCGGCGCGTTTTATAAGTTCACTGTTTTCCATCTTTCAGCCTCGTGAGATGTGCGTTGGAATTGCTCTTTTGCAGTATTTCATCTATCTGCTTGAGCGTCCATTCAAGCTCTGAGATAAACTCCTTTGACGATGTGCGAAGCACACCGGAGCGCAGTGCGGAGAGCCGGATGAGATTATCGCTCGTGACAACGCGGACATCATAATTCTTGCCGATGTCGTTTGCCATGCGCTCTATATACATGTCCGCCGTCTCGCTGTCGGCGGTATAGGCTACGCGGATATTATGATACTGGCTCCTTGAGCCCTTATTGCCGGGCGTGCGGTACGCGTCAAAGACGAGCACAAGCTCGGCTTTGGTATACCCGGCAAAGCTTGAAAGCATATCCATAAGGCGCGTGCGCGCAAGGTCAAGGCTGTCGAGCGCGAGTACTCTGAGCTTATCCCAAGCGAAGATAAGATTATAGCCGTCTACTATAATATATTGCTTGCGCCGGGGGATGCTGAGCGTGGTGCCTGGCGCCTCGTTGCGCGTGCCCGAACGATACTCAGGTCGCTTTATGGGGCCGAACTCCCGCTCCATTATCGCCTCAAGCTCGCGCTCGTCTATGCTGATGCTGCGGTGAATGGCCGCGGGCTCAGCCGCGCTCTGCCGCTCGGCAAGGACGCTGTCAAGGTGCATATAGTCCTTCACCTTGTCCCAGCGCACATTGAAGCCCCCGCCATGCACGCAGAAAACAGAGTCAGCGGTATTATCAACATCGGCCTCCGGGTCATAGCCGATTTCGTCAACCACTGCTTGCTGATTTTTGCAGGGGCGGTAGCTGTCAAGCCGGAGCGCAAGGCGGCCCTTGCCGTGGGTATAGGCCACAAGCTCCGCCATATAGCCGTTCATCGCGGACACCGGCGCCACGCCCTCTATGCGGAGCATATCGCCGTCATCCTCCGGTGAGGAGAACTCCGCGTTCATCATGCGCAGGTCGGATATTGCGCGGCCTATAAGCTCCACCGGTGTTTCAAGCGCGAAAGCATAATACGGCTCCAATAGTACGCTCTCGGCCTGCATCAGCCCCTGACGCACAGCACGGTAGGTCGCCTGTCTGAAATCTCCGCCCTCGGTGTGCTTAACGTGCGCGCGTCCCGCAGAGAGGGTTATTTTTATGTCGGTTATCGGCGAGCCGGTGAGCACGCCGAGCTGGGGTTTTTCCTGCAGGTGTGTTAGTATGAGGCGCTGCCAGCTGCGGTCAAGCGCGTCCTCGGAGCAGGCGGAGTCAAGAATTATGCCGCTGCCGCGCGGCATGGGCTCAAGCACAAGGTGAACCTCGGCATAGTGGCGAAGCGGCTCAAAGTGGCCGACACCCTCCACCTTATTTTTTATCGTTTCACGGTACATTATATGCCCCGCGTCAAGCCCCACATCAAGCTCAAAGCGCTCTTTGACAAGGCTTTTAAAGACCTCCGCCTGCACCTTGCCCATGAGCTGCACGGAGATACTGCGACTGCGCTCGTTCCAGACGAGGTGCAGCTGCGGGTCCTCCTCCTGCAAAAGAAGCAGCTTCGGCCAGACCGTGCGCGCGTCCGCCCCGACGGGCAGAAGCAGAGTATAGCTCAAAACCGGCTCCAGCACGGCGGCGGCGGAGTCAGGCTCCACGCCAAGCCCCTGACCGGGGAAAGTCCCGGTTAAGCCGAGTACGGCGCAGACCTGACCCGCGCCCACACTCTCCACGGCTTCATACTTTATGCCGGAATATATTCTGATTTGGGTTATTTTTTCCTCCCGCTCGCTGCTGTCCTCCGCCGTGTATTTGAGCGTGGAGCGCACGGTGAGACTGCCGCCGGTAAGCTTGACAAAGCTCATGCGCTGTCCCTGCGCGTCGCGGGAAATTTTGTAGACCCTGGCGGCAAAGTCCGCCCCGTACTCGCCGGTCAGCGTGTAGCTGTCGAGCGCGTACAGCAGCTTATCCACACCTTCAAGCTTCAAGCCTGAGCCGAAAAAGCAGGGGAAAAGCGCGCGTTCCTTTACAAGCAGGGCTATATCCCCGTCGGCAAAGCCACCGTTTTTATCATATATCTCCATCGCCCGCTCAGAGCAGAGCGCGATATTCTCATCCCGGAGCTCCAATGGCGCGTTGAAATCCACACAGCCGTCGCCAAGGCAGCGGTTAAGTCCGCGCAGGATTTCGGCTTTATCGCTCGTCTCCAAGTCCATCTTGGTGACAAAGACGAAGGCAGGCACCGAGTAGCGGTGGAGCAGACGGCAGAGTGTCTCCGTATGTGCCTGCACCCCGTCCGTGCCGCTGACTACAAGCACGGCGCAGTCAAGCACCTGCAAGGCGCGCTCCATCTCGGCGGAAAAGTCCACATGGCCGGGGGTGTCTAATATCGTAAAGGCCGCGTTCTCGGTTTCAAACGTGGCCTGCTTTGAAAATATGGTTATGCCCCGCGCGCGCTCAAGCCAGTGTGTGTCCAGGTAGCTGTCGCGGTGGTCAACGCGGCCAAGCTTTTTTATCCTGCCTGAGAGGTATAAGAGCGCTTCTGTGAGTGTGGTCTTGCCGGCATCAACATGGGCGATGAGCCCCACGCAGAGCCGTTTCTTTTGTTCGTTTTTTTTCATTCCGCCCACGAAAACGCCTCCTCTCGCGGCATAACATTTGGATTATACCACAAGAGGAGGCATGCGTCGATACTCTATGTCAATTTTTGTGCAATTTTCCGTGAAAATCAGTGCTTACTCGCCGTGAAAAAAGTAGGTTGGGTGATACTCCTGTGGGATGATCACTATCTGACACCCGTCAGGATCTTCAACATAATAGATGCTCTTCTCAAGCTCCTCTATGCAGATTATACCCATTGCCTTGTGCTTTTCATAACTGGCCATAAAATCATCAGACGCGAAAGCGATATGAGTGTTATTCTCACCCATCTCATAAGGAATTGTCCGCTCCGCACAGCTTATCAGGTTGAGCATGGTCTTTTTCTGCGAATCACTCAGGAACGAAAAAAAACATATTAAGGCTGGATTTTGCGTGCATGCGAAACACCTCTGTCATTCCGAACGCCTCTTTATAAAAGTTTAAGCTCCGCTCTAAATCCATGACATTGATGCCAATTTTCACCATCGAAAACTGCATTATCTGACCTCCTTATTATTAAATAATAATATATCACGGCTGTGTTCCCAACAAATACTGTATAAAAGAATCCAAAATGGCGAGCTGCGCATCGTCAAGCTTATTTATATCGTTCAATATTTTACTCTTGACCGGGTCCGAGAGCGGAACTGTGAACATTTCCCCGTCTCCTGTGCGAAGCCATATTGTGATGTCTCTTATGCACGACGGTCTCGGCGGGAGCGGCAGCAATGTGTCCCAGAGGGAGATTGAGTATTACGCCACGAGAGCAAAGGACGGTGATTATCTTATCCCGAACATCGTTATCCGCAAGACCAAGCCCATCGGACACTACGGCAGACT
>CAUABY010000137.1 GCA_958427375.1 uncultured Eubacteriales bacterium | reverse complement strand
GTCAACCTCGCAGATATAGCAGCGCTTAAGCCGATCCAAGTCCAGATTATAGGCATCCTGAAACACCATCCCAGACACGGCAAAAGTATTCAGCTTTAGTTTCGCAAGAAAGGCATCCAAAGCGGAAGTCTCTTCCATCTCTCCGTCGGCATTAAACGCGGGCTTTAGCTCAACGCTGCTCCACTGGTTTGCCACAAACTCGCGAGAGTCATCCGACCCGGTGCTGCAACAGCAGCTGCCCTCGTCTTTGCGGGGCAGTGCTTTCAGTGTGCCGTCCGCCATGCGGCGGTAACTGGCGTGGAAGGAGCAATATGGGTTCTCCGCCCCGCCACCGCTGAAATCGGCAGCGCGCATTATGCCGCCGGTCTGCTCTTCAATAAGCGCGAGCATTTTGGGGATGGTGACGGGATTTTCGGGGCGGTCAAAAGCACAGCGGCCGAAATAGCTGATGGGCTGGAAGTGAATCCCGCGCACCTCCGGGGCATAAGAAAGCCCGAAGCGCAGAAGCTCACCCACCTGCCCGTCGTTTATCCCGCGCGCAATCACCGGCACCAGCACAATGCCGAGCCCCGCGGCGGCGCAGTTGGCAATGGCGGCTTCTTTCTCTTTAATCAGCGCCTGACCGCGAAGTGTGAGGTACACATCGTCCGTCACGCCGTCAAACTGCAAAAACACGGTGTTGAGCCCCGCGCTTTTTAGTTTCTCCGCGTATCCCGCCTCCCGCGCAAGTCTCAGTCCGTTGGTGTTGAGCTGGAAAAATGTGAAGCCCTTATCCCGACCAATGCGGATTATCTCCGGCAGGTCGTCCCGCATGGTCGGCTCACCGCCGGAAAGCTGGATATTAAAAGGCCCGCCGTGCGCCATGAGCATGTCATACTGCCTGCTGATGTCCTCAAGGCTCGGCTCTTTCGCCGGAGCCTCCCCGGCGGAGGCAAAGCACACCGGGCAGCGGAGATTGCAGCGGTTAGTCAGCTCCAAAACCACACAACAGCCCTTGCGCTGGTGTTCCTCGCACAGGCCGCAGTCATAGGGGCAGCCCTTTTCCACCGCCTTTGGCTCTACCGGCGCTTCGGTTCGTATACTCTGCGTGCTCCACTGGCGATATGACTCAACGTCCCCCTCCCAGATAAGCGCCGAGAAGCGGCCATGCTCTGGGCAGACCTTGTCCATATAAATTCCGCCCTTTTCTGCCCGCTTTTCCGCTTTCAAACGGCGCAGGCAGACAGGGCAGACGCTCTCTGCTGTTCCAATTATCATTTTAAATCAGTCCCTTTTCACTGAGGATTTCCATACATTTTTCAAAGGTGGCGGCAATGATCTGCGGGCAGTACTCCACGCGCTTGGCCGGATTGCCGCGGGTGATATCATTGCAGTCGATACCGCCGTATTCCGCGGTCATCTCATCCTCAAACCAGCGGGTAAACTCGCCCATGGCGCTCTTGTGTTCAGGCAGCTCAAGGCCAGTGTCCTCCTCCTTGCCGGTGAAATAGGACAAGAGACAGGCGCCGCCCGTCATGCAGCCACAGCAGCCGCCGGAAAAGCCCACGCCGCCGTTAAGACCGCCCAAAGCCTTCACCAGCGTGGGGTTTTCCTCTCCCTGAGCCTCCAAGGTCAAAATCATCAATATCTGTGAGCAGAAATACCCATAGCGGGACAGCTCCAAAATCCTGTCAAGCAAGTCCATATTCTCATTCCTTTCCACAAATCAGCAGCCAGTAGCTGCACTTGCCGCCCGGCGGCGGGCAGCACTCATCATCGCGCCACAGCGCCTGCAAGTAATACTCACGCCACTCGGCGGTCATATCCACGGCGTGCAGGATGCGAAACCCGGCTCTACGCAAAAGCTCCTGCGGCTCCGCGAAAAACACATCCGCCAGCAGCAGCTTTCCGCCCGGCTTCAGCAGGCGGCGGCTCTCGCCCAGCGCCTTATCCGCATCGCCGGAGACATAGAACGCGCACTGGCTCAAAACCGCGTCAAAGCAGCTGTCGGGAAAGCCGGTGGCGTGCATATCCCCGCGCTCCACAAGCTCAGACCGGGGCACAAGGTCAACGCCGCGCGCGGCATAGCCCAAACTGCGCAGAAGCGCCACTGCCTCACCAGCGCCCGCGCCCATGTCCAGAACGCTCGCGCCGGGCGCGAGCGCCGACAGCGCCAGCATTCGGCGGGTGTTCTCCTCGCCGCCTGGATGACTCTTCATTTGTCCTCCAGGGCCTTTTCCACCGCGAGCACCTTGCCCAGCGCCAATTCCTCCGGCACATAGACAAAGCCGCACACCGGACAGACAGGCAGCTCCACCGGGAAGCCGTTATCCAGATACATAAATTTGGCCTTTCCCTTTTCCAGCGGCACCCCGCACTTGACACAGCGGAGCTTACCCTGCGGGTCTATGGTGTAGTAATTTTTCTCCATCTTCACTGCCTCCTCACGACGTTCATTCTGTGGCTGTAGGCGCTGTGGACAAGATAGCTGTTATCCCCCTCGCGGGTAAACTTGACCCAGAAGGTTGCGTTGCCCAAGCGGCTGCGGGCAATCATCAGCCCGGTTTCGCTGTCCAAAATGGCCTCGCCGGTCTGGCGCACGTCATTCATCACGGCGATGACATCGCTTTTCAAAATCATACGGTCATCCATCATTTTCAGGGCCTCTTGCGTATAGTTCAATTCATAGTCCATCTTCATTTCTATAGTCTCCTCGTGCCAAAAATCACGGAGCAGCTCATTTTTAAGGCTCAGCCGGTTATAGCGCTTCACGCTGATATCCGGCGGCGCCCCGGCGTCCGTGCCGTAGATAAGCTCCAATATATGCCGGGATTCGCGCCCCTGCCTTGCAAAGCGGTCACGGCAGGCCATGCAGTAGCTGATATATGGCGCGTCGGAGCGCTCAAGGCATTTGTCGGTCATCTCCTTGGCAAGTTCCCGGTTTGCGTAGGCGGTCAGGCCGCCATAGCCGCAGCAGGGGCTTTTATCCCCGGAGTACTCCGTCTCAATCAGCTCACAGCCCAAGCTTTCCGCCAGCTTCCGTATGGCGGACTGCGTGTGCCCATCCCCGCGCGCACCACATGAGTCATGCAGAGCTACCGGCCGCTCAAGACGCTTCGCTCCCTCCGGCAGGCCGATTTCACAGAGAATATCCCATATGCCAAGCGGCTCGCTCTGCGCATGGGCGGAAAGCTCTTTTTTGCAGGTCGGGCAGCCGGCGATAATTATTGGGTCGCCGAGCGTAGCAAGCTCGCGGTCAATAAATTCCCTGGTCTGGTCGTACATCTCATAGCGCCCTGCCCAGTCGCAAATAGCGCCGCAGCAGCCCAGCATCAGGGCAACGCCGCCGTCAAGCCGCTCGCACAGGTCAAGATAGGCCGCTTTCACCGTCTCCGGAGCGATAGCCGCCGCCTGACAGCCGGGGAAAAACACGTATTTGCACCGCTCATACCCCGGCTGAGGGCGGCACAAAAAGGCCTCGCTATTTGAAAACAGCATGTCCATCAGGGCAAACTCATGCGGCGCAAGCGGCATTTTGTCCGTTGACACCATGTTCTGCCTTGCCAGATGGCAGACCTCCGCCATGTCAAAGCCGTTGGGACAGGTGACGGTACATTGACCGCAGAGGGAGCAGGAGTTCATCGGCTTATTCAGCTGGTGGTCGCCCATGATAATCTGTGTGTTGTTGAAGATCTCACGCCCCAGCAAGGCCGGGTACTTCTTATAGTGCTGCAAAAAGGCACAGCCTTTTTTGCACTCGTCACAATGGCACTGGATACAGCGCGCGGCCTCTTCCATAGCCGCCTCCCGGCTGTAGCCATCCGCGCCAAGCGGTGTGCGGGCCGTATTAACAACACCTTCGGTGCTGGTGTATAGCCTGGTCTCAATCGCGCCCTCGTCGCCGCGGGTGTTGGCCGGGTCAAGATTCTGTGCGAGCCTGTCCACGGATAGTGCGGCGCGCTTGGCGGCATAGGCGCTCTCAAGTACGCCGCCTTTCATCCCCATGACGAACTTTTCCTTATCAAAAACCATCAACGCCGGGTTGCACACAGCCTCCGGAAAGCACTTTAGGGCAAGCCCTTCCGACATGCACAGCACATCAAACTTCTCCCGCTGCTGCTCGAAGAAAGCCTTGTCTATATTGCAGCCAAACTCAAACTGCAAATCCATTCCCTGCAAATCGGCAAGCTGAGCGGCAAAATCTTCCCGGCTCAAAAAATCCGTCTCCGCCGCAAGAAATTGCTCCAAATCCGCCTCTTGGCAGAAAACAGTCACAGGGTAGGCCTTTTTCTCTAATTCGCCGGAGAGAAACAGGCAGAACAGGCCGGAGCCGAAAATAGCGACAGTCTTTTTCTTCTTCATGCGGAAAACACTGCCGCCCTTGCCGCGGGTGCTGAAACGGGCTATCGCTTTTTCCACGTCTTTTATAGCGATTGCGTCCCCAAGCTGGGAGAGCTTGCACTTTTCCTGACAGGGGGCGTCGCATCCGGCCGAGAGAATGTGTACAAAGCTGCTTGCTTTCTCATAGATCTGCCGGGCTTTTTTAAAGTCCCCGTCCGTCACGGCCTTCAGCATGGCCCTGGTGTCCAGCTTCAGCGGGCAGGCGGCGTTGCAATAGGCCGGCTGCTCATAAACACAGCGGCTTATCATCTCGTCCATCATTTCCTTGGACAGGCGGTTCACATGGTATATATGGGTTGAACCCCGTTCACTGATCTGCGCCATGGCAGCAGCCTCCTTTGCGGTTAAAAGTACGTTTCTTGACGAAGCGGCATTTTGATGTTATCAAAATGCCCGGCGGCTCTAAGCATATCAAACAGGTCTGATTCAGACTTGTTTGATATGCTTAGAGAGGCTCTTTCGAGCCTCTCTAATTGTATCATGCTTTAAATTCGCTGTAAATTATTTTTCCAGCTCCTTGAGGGCGGCAAGCACCTTTTCGGGGCGTGCGGGGATGCGGGTGATGCGGGCACCGGTGGCGTTGTAGATGGCGTTGAGAATTGCGGGGTGCGGTGCATCCAGCGGAGCCTCGCCGCAGCCGGCGGCACCATAGGGGCCGTTCGGGCGGTAAGTCTCGTTGAAGTGCAGCTCGATGTCATCGGGAGCATCATTGGGATAGGGGATGCCGCACTTGAGAAGGCTGGTGTGCTTGCTCAGATCCTCAAAGTCCTCGCTGAGGGCAAGGCCAATGCCCTGAACCAAGCCGCCGTAGAAGTTGCCCTCGACAAGCAGGCGGTTCATGATGGTGCCGACGTCGGCCACGCAGGTGAACTTCTCGACCTTTACCTTACCGGTCTGGGTGTCAACGCAGACTTCGGGCAGGAAGATGGTGTACATGTAGGTTGCAAACGGGTCGCCCTGAGCGGTATCCTGATCAATGGGATGGTCGGCGCAGAAAGTGGTTACCCAGTTGCCCTCGTACTTGGTCTCAAGGCCGTCGGCCTTCATCTCGTCATAAGTGCGGTAGGTGCCATCGTCCTTCTTCATGGCAGCAACAAGGTTCTCGGCCGCCAGACGGCAGGCGTTGCCGGTCATGACCTGAGAGCGGGAGCCACCGGCAGGACCGGAGTTGGGGGTGTACTTGGTGTCGTTCATTACAAGGCGAATCTGCTCAGGCTTGATGCCGGCCTGACGCAGGGTCTCATGCGAGGAGACGAGAACGCCCATATCGGCACCCTGACCGTGATCCTCCCAAGCGGCGTACATGGTAACAGTACCGTCAGGGTTGAGCTCAGCATAGGCGGAGGAGGCGTCAACACCGTCCAGACCACAGCCGTAAACGCCAAGGGAGACGCCGATGCCGTACTTGTAGCGGCCGTCGGAGGCGGCGTTCTTCTCGGCAACGCGCTTCTTGCCGGCCTCGTACAGCGGGCGTGCCTTGTCAAAGAGCGCTTCTTCGCAGTAGACTTCAGGCGGATAGCCGGTCGGGATGGTGGTGCCCTCGGACTCCTTGTAGCAGTTCATGGCGCGCATCTCGAAGGGGTCAATGCCCATCTTGGCCGCCAGGCAGTCAATGGCGATTTCAGAGCCCATGAAAGACTGAGGCGA
>CAUABY010000136.1 GCA_958427375.1 uncultured Eubacteriales bacterium | reverse complement strand
CAAGGCGGAGCTGGCGGCCGTCGTTCTGGGGGTTGATGCCGAGGTCGGAGGCTAAAATCGCCTTTTCAATGCCCTTGAGCACGGAATGATCCCACGGCTGGATGACCAGAGAGCGCGGGTCGGGGGACGCGATAGACGCGACCTGCTGGATGGGCGTGGGAGAGCCATAGTAATCAACCTCAATCTGGTTGAGAACTGCGGCGTTGGCACGGCCTGCGCGGATAGTCTCAAGCTGGGAGACGAGAGAGTCGCAGGTCTTTTTCATTTTGGTTTCAAATTCCTTGTATTCAGACATGTGCTTTCCTCCTATTATACTTATTATTTCTAAATTTTTGTTAACAGATACTGTACGCGCTGTAAAGGCGCTGTAAAGTTTTCTTATAAAAACCAGTATTACTTCACAGTGGTGCCGAGCTTTTCACCGGCGAGCACGCGGCCGATATTCTCCGGCTGGGCGAGGGCGAAAACGATGACGGGGATATTATTGTCCATGGCGAGGCTTGTGGCCGTGGTATCCATAACCGCGAGATGGAGGGAGAGCACTTCGTCATAGCTGATATCGTCAAACTTCACGGCGGTGCTGTCCGTGCGCGGGTCGGCGGAGTACACACCGTCAATGTTCTTTGCAAGCAGTATAGCGTCCGCATGGATTTCAGCCGCGCGCAGAACAGCGGCGGTATCGGTTGAGAAGAAAGGCAGACCAGTGCCACAGCCAAAGAGCACGATTCTGCCGTTTTCAAGGTACTCTATGGCCTTTTTCGTGTCATAGCGCTCACCGACTCCCTGAATATCGACAGCCGTCATAACTCTTGCGTCCGCGCCGAGCTGCTTGAACACATCGGCAACCGCCATGCAGTTCATCGCCGTGGCGAGCATGCCCATTCTGTCCGCGCTCACGCGCTCGATATGACCCGCGCCGTCTTTCACGCCGCGCCAGAAGTTGCCGCCGCCAATAACTATGCCGACCTCAACGCCGGAATCGGCACAGGCCTTGACCGCGGTACATACCTTCATGACAAAATCAAAGTCATAGCCTGTCTTTTTCTCAGCGGCAAGCGCCTCTCCACTGATTTTTATGAGGACGCGTTTATAAATGCTTTCCATTCACTTTCTCCTGTTACAATATAATTGCCTTAAATCAAACACCGCGCGTTCTCTCCGCACGTGTATTCCGTAAATCTATATAATATTATCACAGGATGGCTTTTTTGACAATTCCTAATTGACAAAATATATCGTCCGGGCGGTGTACAATTAAGAGCATGGAAGTTATCTACATAGACAGCCTTTTCTTTCTCAACCTCGCCATTGACTACATACTGCTGCTGACGGCGGCGCAGGTGTGCGGCGTGCGGCTCAAGCGTCTGCGGTATTTCGCGGCGGCGCTCGTGGGCGCGGCTTACGCGGTGCTCATTTATCTGCCTGGCTTGGGCTTTCTGCGCTCGGCGCCGATGGTGCTTATTGCGGCGGGGCTGATGAGCCTTATCGCCTTCGGCGGAGAGCGGCGGATGTTCCGATGCTTTGTTATTTTTATCGCTGTCGCCGCCGCATTCGGCGGCTTCATCTGGGCGCTCAGTCTCGCGGGGCTGCACCCGGCCTTTGATGTGCGCACGCTTATACTGTCCTTTGCGCTGTGCTATGCCCTGCTGAGACTTGTTTTCAGCGGCAAACTCAAGTTAGCGGACACGCCGCGCGCCGAGGTGGAGCTGACGACAAACGGGCGAAGCGTAAAATTTTTCGCCCTCGTCGATACCGGCAACAGCCTCACAGACCCCATCAGCGGCGGCGCGGTCATCGTCGTCTGTCCGCACGCGCTGAGCCCACTCTTTCCGGGGCTTGAGCCGCTTTGGGATTTGGATGCGGTTGAGTTTCTATCCGCCGCCTCCGAGCTGCCGGAGTTTCGCGGGCGGCTGAGGCTCATCCCCTACACCTCCGTCGGCGCGGGAGGCATACTCGCCGCGTTCAAGCCGGAGCGCCTCACTGTAGACGGCAAGGCATGCGAGGCGCTTGCGGCCATCTCCCCCAACGCCTGCGGCGACGGTTACGACGGCATTATATGAGCTGTACAATCTATATTTTTTAAAGGAGCTTATTATGTTATGTAAACCGCAAATTTTCTTTCTGCGTGAGCATCTGCTCTCGATATTCGGAATCAAAGCGCCGCCGCTTTTTTACATCGGCGGGAGCGACACGCTTCCGCCGCCCCTGGAAAAGACAGCCGAGGAGGAGGCCATAAAGCTCGCGGAGAACGGCGACGAGGCGGCGCGGAAAAAGCTGATTGAGCACAACCTGCGCCTTGTAGTGTACATATCCAAGCGCTTTGAGAACACGGGCGTGAACATTGAGGACTTGATTTCAATAGGCACCATCGGGCTGATCAAGGCGGTGAACACCTTCAACTCCGCAAAGAACATCAAGCTTGCAACCTACGCCTCGCGCTGCATTGAAAACGAGATTTTGATGTATCTGCGCAAGATAAGCTCACAGAGAACCGAGATAAGCTTTGATGAGCCGCTCAACACCGACTGGGACGGCAACGAGCTTTTGCTCTCGGACATACTCGGCACGGACGAGGACGAGGTCGCCCGCCCGCTTGAGGACGACGCGGACAGGCAGATGCTCATGGAGGCGATATCCACGCTCGGTGAACGCGAGCGCACAATAATAATGATGCGCTTCGGGCTGCCGCGCGGCAAGGAATACACGCAAAAGGAGGTGGCCGACATCATGGGCATATCGCAAAGCTACATCAGCCGCCTTGAAAAGCGCATAATCGGCCAGCTACGCAAAGAGATAATGCGGCTTTTGCAGGTATAGGGCGTAAAAAATCACCCGCATGGACGGGTGATTTTTTATATGTACTTTGCTTAGCCAATCCAGTTCGGCACGCAGGTGACGAGCCAGGGGAAGAAGGTAAGCAGCAACAATACCACCAAAAGTGATATGATGAATGGCCAGACTTCTTTCAAGAACTCGCTTATCGGGCACTTGGTAATACCGCAGGTGGTGAACATCATAGAGCCGAAAGGAGGAGTGATGCCGCCAATCATGATATTGACTATCATGACGATACCGAAGTGGATAGTGTCGACGCCGAGCTGGTTTGCCACAGGCAGCAGCAGCGGAGTCGTAATCATCAGAGCCGCGCCGCCTTCCAGGAACATGCCGAGTATGAGCAGCACGAGGTTGCAGAGCATGAGGAAAACGTACTTATTCTCCGTGATGGAGAGGATAGCGGCGGCGACAATCTTAGGAATGTTGACCCAGCTCAGGTACTGGCCGAACACGCTGGCGGAGACCATGATAAGGACGACGCTGGAGGTGCCGGAGATGGTATCGAGCAGGATGGGGATGAGGTGCTTCCTCAGCGACAAGCGCCTGTAGAACCGGCCACCGACGATGAAGCAGTAGAGAACCGCGACAGCACCACCCTCAGGCGGCGTGAACATGCCAAGACGCATACCGATGATGATACCGAACGGGAAGAACAGACCCCAGAAGGAAATGAAAGCCTGCTTGAGCAGTTCCTTCATGCCGGGGAACTTGTCGCGCGTTCTGGGATAGTTGCGCTTCTTTGCGATAATAGCGACGACCACCATCATCGACAGTGCCATGAGTATGCCGGGCAGATAGCCTGCCGCGAACATCTTACCCAGAGAGCATTGAGCGAGCAGGCAGAAGATTATGAGGTTAACTCCGGGAGGGATAACGGGCGTTGCAGCAGACGAGGCCGCCGTGATGGCCGCAGAGAATGCCTTGGAATAGCCGCGTCTCTCCATTTCAGGGACGAGCATTTTCGACTGCATGGCGCAGTCGGCATTCGCAGAGCCGGAGCAGCCGCCCATGAGCATGGACAGCAAAACGTTGACCTGTGCAAGGCCACCGCGCATATGCCCGGTGACAACCTCGCAGAAGTCCATTAGTTTTTCACTTATACCTCCAAAGTTCATTACCGAGCCGGCCATTATAAAGAAAGGTATTGCCAGCAGTGAGAACGACTGGGTGGCGTTCATAACCTTTTGCAGGATGAGCCAGGGCTTGGAAGTGGTATCAATGACGAGGAAGTAGAAGAAAGTCGCGCCGAAGAGCGAGTAGACTATGGGCATGCCCATGAAGTAGAGAATGAACACAAGGAATATAGGGATAAGATCTATGAATGTCAATGTCATTAGAAATTACCTCCCTGCACCTGATACTCATCCCCGTCAACGGGCTTGGGTTTCAGTTTAATGATATGGAATCTCTCCGTGAGCATAAAGTACACGGAATAAATTGTGGAAAGGCCAAAGCCTATGGGCACAGCTATGCTGATCCACCACTTGGGGAAGCGCAACATGTCCGTAACGACCGGTCTGAACACACCGCGCACGTATATGAGATTATACACGTACTGTGAGCTGATGATAGTAAGCATGACGAGTATGGCAAGCTCCAGGAAAGAGACAATAATAGTAACTACTTTTCTGAGCTTGGGTCCCATCATATTTGTGACAATATCCACACCGAGATGCGAATGCTTGCGGTAGGCGTAGGCGCTGCCTATGAAAACCGTCCAGACGAAAAGGCCGGTGACGACTTCATCACACCACTGAAGAGGGTGGTTGAGCGCATAACGCATAAACACATTGACATTAACAATGATAACGCACAACGAGAGGGTAAGGCCGGTGAGGACTGCATCGAAATTGCTTAGAATCTTTTTTAAGGTATTCTTTTTCTTCATCGTTAGTCCTTTGATATAGCAGTTATTTGTCAAATATTAAACGATTTTAATTCGACACGGACTGTCCTCACTTGGAGGACAGTCCTGTCGGGAATGCTTAATTAATTTGCAGCTTACGTATTAATTACGCGTTTGCTGCACGGTACTCGGCAACAAGACCCTTGAGGGTTTCGTATGCTTCGTAGCTGGAGCCGTACTCTTCAACAATCCAGTCAATGACAGGTGCGCAGGCATCTGCGAATGCGTCAAGGTCGACTTCATTCCAGGTAACGCCCTCTGCTGCCATCTTCTCCATCATGACGGCATCGTCAGCCTCGCAGGACTCCTGCTCCCACATGCCGCACTCGTAAGCGCAGTCGGAGATGATCTTCTGATACTTCTCAGGGATGGTCTGCCATACGTCCTCAGGCATGAACAGCCAACGGGTTGCGATGAGGTGGCTGGTCTTTGCGACCTTCTTTACGAGCTCGTAGGGCTCGCCGGCGCCGGCCAGAGTGGACAGGGAGCCTTCAAAGCCTTCGACAACACCCTGCTGGATAGCTGCAAGGCAGTCAGTGAAGCCCATAACGGTTGCGGTCGCGCCCATGCACTCAAGAGTCTTAGCAAAGAGAGGAGAAGAAGTGGCGCGGAACTTGTGGCCCTTCAGATCCTCAGGAGTGGTGACGTCGAGGTTGGAGCAGATATTACGGAAGCCGAAAGAGTAGTGGGTGTCAAGGATGTGGATGTTCTCAGCGGCGAGTCTGTCGCAGAGGTCCTTAACGAAGTCAGAATCCATAACGTAGTTGTACTCTTCGTTGGTGGCGTAGAGCATCGGGGCGAGAACCATTGCTGCATCGCCGACATAGTCTGCGAACAGGGAGGGCTCTTCAAGACCCATCCAGTTTGCGCCGTTGACTGCCTGGGTGACGGAGTCAGCATAGCAGTCAAGCTCGTTGGTGCCGTAGTAGGTGACGGTGATGTGGCCATCGGTCTGCTCGGTAATCATCTGAGCAAGCTTCTCAGACGCCTTGTAGTTCCACTCTTTGGGGTTGAAGACGTTGGAGAACTTGATGTCGAGATAGAAATCATCGGCGGGGTCTGCTTCTGCGGGTGCGTCAGCTGCGGGTGCGTCAGCTGCGGGAGCATCAGCGGCAGGTGCTTCTGCTGCGGGTGCGCTGGAAGAGCCGCAGGCGCAAAGGCCAAGGACCATAACCAGAGCCAGAAGCATTGCTAAGAACTTTTTCATAGTTGCATCTCCTCTTTTTCAGAAAAATTATTTTTGAATCCCGGCCATGTTTTTCTGTACCCGTACAACAAAACCCATCACACTTTATGT
>CAUABY010000135.1 GCA_958427375.1 uncultured Eubacteriales bacterium | reverse complement strand
GTGCATCCCATGGCACATAGTCGTCAAAGCTCGTAGTCCCGCGCCCTGAAGCTGTATACATAAGGACGTCTACAGAGCGGTTGAACAGAGTTTTATTGAAGATATAGTTCACATCGTCAAAGATATTGTCGTTATAGAGATACTCCGGAAAGTAGTAGCCGTCGTGTACATCGTCCTCGTCGGCAACTATGTACTTGGTATCTATCGGGCGTATCACGCGTTTGATATCATGGCCGGAGCTGTACGCGCGCGCAAGGCGCTCGTTTATCTCCCTGCCGCGGGCGCCGGCGAACGGCGTTTTAACAAACTTTCCGCCAAAAAGCGCCTCCGCCTCAGAGGTTTTGAAATGCTCGGTCATAGATGAGCCGATGATAACGCTGTCATAGCTGAAATTGCGCAGAATGCCGTCGTTTTGATAGCGCTCGTCATTCAGCGGGTAGCTCAAATTCGGCTGCGGCGCGTGATAGTGAAAGAGCGGGTCTATATAGATAACCGCAAGCGCGTATAAAATCAGGATAAACGCAAGCCCTGCGAGCGTGCCTATGAGCCATCTGCCGTGTCTCTTTTTTTCCGTTTTTTCTGTCATCTCGGACATATATCCTCTCGTCGTTGCTGTGTTTGCTGCTTTTCAGGCTTTCTCAAGGCAGGCAGTCACTCTGCCCGTTCACCCCAATATAATTCCGCAGATTCTCTCCACGTCGGCAAAGCTCAAGTCGGCATAGAGAGGCAGGGTCAGCACGCTCCGCGCCATATGCTGTGCCACGGGAGTGGCAGCGGGGTCAAAGCCGGGGCGGCCGCTGTAGCACTCAAAAGAGTTCGTGAGCGGATAGAAGTACTTGCGCGCGATGATGTTCTCCGCCGCGAGGCGCTCAAAAACCTCTTCGCGGCTGTACTTATAACCGTCAAACACCACTGGGTAATAGGCGTAATTCGACTTCACGCCCGGCTGCTTGGCGTTTAGCTTCAGTCCGGGCACGCCGGACAGGAGGCTGTCATAGTGCTCCACAACCGCGCGGCGCTTCGCAATCTCATCATCCAGGTGGCGCAGGTTGCAAAGCCCCATCGCCGCGCTGAACTCGTTGAGCTTGGCATTGCCGCCGACAAATGGCGTGGACTCCGGACCGCGGATGCCGAAGTTTTTCAAATCCTTCAAGCGCTGCTCAAGCGCGGGGTCGGCATAGCACATGGCACCGCCCTCAATGGTGTGAAAAACCTTCGTGGCGTGGAAAGAGAACATCGACGCGTCGCCGAAGTTTGCCGAGCTCACGCCGTCTTTCGTCACACCGAAAGCGTGCGCCGCGTCATAGATGACCTTGAGCCCGTGACGGCGGGCAATGCCGTCGATGCGCTCCACATCGCAGAGGTTGCCGTACACATGCACGGGCATGATTGCTACGGTCTTTTCGGTGATGAGCGCCTCAATCTTGTCTACGTCAATGGTGTAGTCGACGGGGTTGATGTCGCAGAAAACCGGCGTGCAGCCACAGCGGACTATCGCGTGGGTAGTAGACGCGAAGGTGAAAGGCGTGGTGATTATTTCGCCCTTGAGCTCATAGGCCTCGATGATGTTTTCCAGAGCGAGGTGGCCGTTGGTAAAGAGCGTGACATGCGGCGTATTGAGATAGTCTTTCAAGGCCGCTTCCAGCGCCTGATGCTTCACGCCCATATTCGTCAGCCAGCGGCTGTCCCAAATATCGCGTATCTCCTCGCAGTACTCCTCAAAGGACGGCATTGAAGAGCGTGTTACGTTTATAACTTCGTTCATAAATAGACCTCCTGATCCACCAGGCAGCCGAAGCTGCATAACAATTTATTTACGCACGCCAATCCAAAAGGCTCTCAACCATGTCCAAATCGAAAACCGGCACACCGCAGACTTCGTGTACCCTTTTGCGCTCGGCAAAGGAGTCGTCGATGAAAATTGAGTTCACGGTGACATAGCGAGCCTTGTCGCCGCAGGGCGCAATATGTATAATCTCGTCAAAAAGCTTGGGTGATACCGCGTATTTATCCAAGCTCGCGGCGAGCTCATCGGCGTGCTTTGTCAAGAGCACTATGCGCTTGCCCTTGCCTCGCGCCTGGTAAAGAAACATCATCAAAATTGCGTTGGTATTGCCGCGCAGATAAATAGTGTCGTCAAAGTCGACATAGACGCTGTCATACTCTATATCGGTCTTGAAGCGGTTTATGAACGCGCGGTCTAAAAGCTCGGCGTTGGCATTATTTATAATGTCCACATCACAGCCCCAATTATTATACAGCGTCAAAAGCGGCATGTTCACGCCGAGATTGCGCGACACGCACATCGCGCCCGCGATGCGCGGGGCTATCTCCATCAGGCGGTACTCCCCCGCCGCGTTCTTTTTAAGCTGGAAAAACCACGCGCCGTTGAAGCTGAGGCGGCGGTTGATGTCCTCGGCAATAGCCATCACGCCCGCGTCCGGCGCAAAAGGCTCAGAGCGCACGGATATTCCCGCGCGGATTCTCGCGCGGGAGCGCGGCCCCACATAGCGCAGTGCGCCGTGCCGGTCGGTGAAGCAGTCTACCGTGAACTCCTCCCCCGGCAGATACTCGCACACCGCGTACTCAACGCCGTCAGAAAGTGCCTCCAAAAGCTGCTCCCTGCTGTCAATCCGCCGCGCGCCGACAGCGCCCTGACCCACCGAGGGCTTTATGAACACCGGGTATTCCGGCACGCTCTCCGCGTCCGGGTAGCTTGCAGGCAGATAGGGCGCACCCGCGAAAAAGTCATAGGTCTTGTTCTTGGAGCGGCAGATTTCCACTGTCTCGCGTGCCGAGGTGACCACCGCGGCGCGAAGCCTGTCCCGCTCCTCGGTCAGGCGCAGCAGGGCGCTGTCGTGCGCGGGGTAGATATAGTCGATGTGCCACTTGTCGACAAGCTCGTTCAGGCTCTCAATAAGCCCATCGTCGTCGACAAAGGGCAGGCCGACCGCGCAGTTTTCAAACACGAACTCCGCATGGCAGGGAACGCTCGTCGCGCCGAAGAGCCTGACAAACTTGCTGAATTTCAGCGCGTCGTGTATCTCAAGCGCAATCTCCGTGCCCGCGGGAAAGACGAGAATATTTTTTACTTCTTGCATTTTTAATCTCCATTCTGCCACATATCTGGCAGTGCAGTAATAGCAATCTCCAAGCACGGCAGGATGGAGATTATTCGGCATGTGTCGCGGTTGCCGCTTTCAGCGGCGAGCGACACGCCGTTTATATAAATTCAGTGTGATTTTCACGCTGATAACCTCTGTCAGCGGGCGTTTACTGTGCGTTCGCCTCGCCGCGGCGGGCGAATTTTTTGAGGATGGAGAGCAGGTAATTGAAGCTGTCGAGCTTAAAGAATACAGAGCCGGCAATGTAGACCACGGCACCCAAAATCACCTGCACCGGCAGGGTCAGCCAGTCGCTCCAGCCGAGCAGGGTGACGGGATACACCGCAAGCCCCATCACGACCGATAGCAGTATTGCCGGGAGCATGTCCTTGAGCTGCTTTGCGTACGAGTAGCTGAGGAGCTTTGCGTTCGGCCACGAGTTTATGAGCTGTGAGAGCACACTTGTAAACAGCAGGCTCAGCGCCATAGCGTAAACGCCGTATGGCAGGGTTATGGCGAGCACCGCCACGCCGATTACTTTTTTGATTATCTCAAGCTTGAGGAACAAATCGCTTCTGCCCATGGCCTTGATGGCGTTGAGATTTGCCGTGTGCAGGGGGTAGAAAGCATAGCTGAAGCAGAAGATACGCATATACGGCACACATGGCAGCCACTTTTCGGTCAGCAGCAGGCGAATGAGCGGCTCCGCGCAGACCGCAAGCCCCATCATCAGCGGCATCATCACATAGGTGCTGACGCGAATTGCGCGGCGCGTCATGTTTCTGACCTGCTCCTTGTGCTCCTGCTCGGCGGAGAGCACAGGCAACAGCACGCTGTCAATGGAGGCGTTTATATTCTCAACGAGGAGATTCGGGTAAGTCATGCCGCGGTTATAAAAGGCGAGGTCGGCGTCCGTATAGAAAACGGCTATCAGTATCTCGCGCAGCTTGTTGTACACGGTGTCCAAAAGCCCGGAGACAAGCAGCTTCCAGCCGTATGACAAAAGCCCCTTTAGTCTGGCAAAGGAAAACATCCACTTGGGCTTCCAGCCGACGGTGAGCCAGAGTATGCCGGTGTTCACCGTGACATTGGTCAGCTGCTGGGCGACTATCGCCCACACGCCGAAGCCCGCGTACACCATGGCGATGCCGACCACGGCGCTCAAAAGAGTGCCGCCGAGGGTGGCGAAGAAGAAGCGCTTAAACTGCAAAGTCTTTGATACATAAGCCTGCTGAACATTTTTCACGCCCGCGACGACGACCGTAAGTCCCAGCACGCGGATGATGGCGGCGAGCTGCGCGTCCTTATAAAAGCGCGCGATGGCGGGCGCGGCGGCGAAAAGCCCGGCATAGAGAACAAGACAGAAGGCCAAGTTGAAGAAGAACACCGATGAGAAGTCAAGGTCGTCCGGGTCTTTTTTCTGGATGAGCGAGTTGGCCATGCCGCTGTCAACAAAGACGAGCAGTATGCTGGTGATGATAGTGACCTTGGCCACGGTGCCGAAAACGCTCGGCGCGAGCATGCGCGCCAGCACAATCTGCACTACAAAGGACACCAGCTGTGAGCCGAAGCGCTCCATAAAACGCCATATCAGGTTATAAACTACTTTTTGCTTATTATCCATGGGTTCTCCAAAGCGGTTTTATTATAAGCGGCAGTGGCAGAGCGCCTGCCGCGCGGCGTGGTCTGTCCAATTAATAGTCCTCATAACCCTGCCTCTTGCGGTAGAGCCGGTGCAGGGCTGGGAAAGCGCGTTTGAGCGTGGTGAAAAGGCGGTATTTAAAGGGCTTAGTGCGGTAGATTTCATCATAGGGCGGCTTAACAAGCTCGTCCACCCTGCCCTCGATGTATTTCAGCTCGTAGCCGCGCTCAAGCATCACGTGCCGCGCGGCGTCCGCCTGCTCCTCATCAAGATGCGGCAGGAGCTTTTCCATCATGGCAAGCTCGCCGACGATGAATTCCTTGAGCCGGGCGTACTGCGCGCCGAGCTTGGCGCTCCACGCGGCGGGGTTGCTGCCGATGCGGTATACGGACATCACGCGGTCTAAAAAGCGGATTTTCCCGTTCATGCTCAGCCAGAGGTCAATGGCATAGTCGGTGAAGCCGTGCGCGGCGGCGGTGTAGTGGAAGTCCGGCGGATTTTCAATGTACTCGCGCCGGGCTAAAATGGAGCTTGTGTGAAAGCTCTCCGAGGTGCCGCGGATGATGGTGAAAAAGTCCACATCCCGCTCGCCTATGCCCTCCGGCAGCAGCGGCGCGTCGGGCTGGGTGCCGTCGCAGTAGTGCAGCAGCGTGTTGTGAACACAGGCGGTATAGTCCGGGTAAGCGTCAAGGAAGTCCACCTGCCGCTGCAATTTCTCCGAATCTGACCAGTAGTCGTCCCCCTCGCAGAGCGCCATGTACTCTCCGCGCGCGTTGGGATAAAACACCGTTGCGAAAAGATGCGTCATGCCGCCCTGCGAGTAGAGGTTCTTCTCCTGATAAAAGGGGCGGATGATGTCCGGGTATTTCGCGGCATATTCGCGGATAATCTCCGCCGTGCCGTCGGTTGAGCAGTCGTCGTTCACAAGCACTTCAAAGGGAAAATCCGTGCGCTGGCTGACAAAGCCGTCGAGCGCGGCGCGGATATAGTTTTCATGGTTGAATGCCGTACACAGTACGGACACTTTAAATCTTTCGGCCATAACCCGGCTCCTTGAAATTCACATAGTTTATCAATGTATTATACATCTTCATGTTCCGCTTTTCAACACAAAAGCGCTGTGAAAAAAGTTTTTGCCCGGTCTCAAAATGGATGAGACCAGGCAAAAACGATTGTTTAACTTAAGCGCGCCGCTCACTTTGCAAGCTCGGCGGCGGTTTTTGCCGCTACACGCGCGTTGTTGAGCACGAGCTGTATATTGCTCTCAAGGCTGTCGCCGCCGGTGAGTTCGACGACCTTTGCCAGCAGGAAGGGGGTGGTCTCCTTGCCGTGTACGCCCTTG
>CAUABY010000134.1 GCA_958427375.1 uncultured Eubacteriales bacterium | reverse complement strand
CGCACCTATCAAGATGAGCGAGATGCTCGCAGCCGTTCCCGATTCCTACTACATCGAGCGCTGCGCAGTCAACAACAACGCCAATATAATCAAGACCAAGAAAGCTATAAAGAAGGCTTTCGAGTACCAGAAGGAAGGCAAGGGCTTCTGCATGGTAGAAGTTCTCTCCACTTGCCCCACCAACTGGGGCTTCAGCCCGGTTGAGGCAATGAAGTGGCTTGAAGAGAATATGATCCCCTACTATCCTCTGGGTGTGTATAAAGATAAGGGGGCAAAATAATCATGACGAAAGAGTTTATATTTGCCGGCTTCGGCGGCCAGGGCATGCTTCTTATAGGCAAGTTCATGGCTATGGCGTGCATGCTTGACGGCAAGCACGTGTCTTGGCTCCCCTCCTACGGCCCTGAGATGCGCGGCGGTACCGCAAACTGCTCCGTCATCGTCAGCGACGAAGAGGTCGCCTCTCCTCTGGTTGGCAGCGCTGATGCTGTTGTCGCGATGAACCTGCCCTCTCTCGACAAGTTTGAGCAGAGCGTTAAGCCTGGCGGCGTCCTCGTCATCAACAGCTCCATCATCGAACGCAAGTCCACCCGCGATGATATCACCGTCGTCTACTGCGACGCTATGCGCATCGCGGAGTCCGTCAACAACCCCAAGGGCGCGAACGTGGCCATCCTCGGCGCGCTGCTTGAGAAAATGCCGATAGTCTCTGTCGATATGATGATTGAGGCTGTCCGCATTGAGCTTGGCGAGCGCAAGGCCCGCTTCCTCGAAGGCAACAAGGCCGCTCTCGTCGCCGGCATGGAAGCCGCAAGAAACGCATAAGCGTAAAGTAAAAGATAGCAAAAGCAAAAGAATCTCCCCGCTTAAAGCGGGGAGATTTTTGAGCATAAAATGCGCATAAAACTCAGGCAGGGAAAGTTAACTTTCCCTGCCTGATAAACTATAAGAGGATTAAAACGCAGTGATTTGCAGCGATTAATCAACGCGTTTTACGCGTGATCGATACGCCTCAGGCTAAGATTGCGCGGTCATCGGAGAACTCGTTGCCGCTGGCCTTGGAGAACATCTCAAGAAGCTCGGCCACGGTCAGCTTTTTCTTGTCCTCGCCGGAGATGTCGAGGATGACGTGCCCGTCGTGCAGCATGATGAGGCGGTTGCCGTACTGGATTGCGTCGCGCATGTTGTGCGTTATCATCAGCGTTGTGAGCCTTGTCTCGTTGACAATCTTCTCAGTCAGCTCCATAACGCGCGCGGCGGTCTTGGGGTCGAGCGCGGCAGTGTGCTCGTCGAGCAGAAGCAGCTTCGGGCTCTGCATCGTCGCCATAAGCAGGGTCAGCGCCTGCCGCTGTCCGCCGGAGAGCGTGCCCACCTTGGCGGAAAGCCTTGATTCAAGGCCGAGCTCAAGCTCTGCCAGGAGCTGGCGGTAAGTCTCCCGTTCGTCCTTGGTTATCATCGGGCGCAGTGTGCGGCGCTTGCCGCGGCGCGCGGCGAGGGCGAGGTTTTCCTCAATCTGCATGTTCGCGGCGGTGCCCATCATCGGGTCCTGATACACGCGGCCGAGGTACTTTGCGCGCTTGTGCTCAGGCAGGCCGGTCACGTCAATACCGTCAAGAATTACACTGCCGGAGTCGGGCAGCCAAGTGCCGCAGATGGCGTTGAGCATCGTGCTCTTGCCCGCGCCGTTGCCGCCGATGACGGTGACAAAATCGCCGTCATTTAGAGTGAGCGACAGGCCGTTGAGCGCGATCTTCTCGTCAACGCTGCCCTTGTTGAATACTTTGGTTATATTGCGGATTTCAAGCATGGCTCGTACCTCCCTTGACACTGAGCTTCTTTTTCAGATACGGTATGCCGAGGAAAGCGGCCACGACGATAGCGGAGAACATCTTCAAAAGGTCGGTGTCAAAGCCGATGAAGATGATGACCTGATACACAAGGTAGTAGACCACAGCGCCCAGAACCACGCCGAAAAGCCGTACACCGAAGTTTTGCGAGAGCTTGCTCACAAGCGCCTCACCGATGACAACGGCGGCAAGGCCGATGACGACGGCACCGCGCCCCATATTGATGTCGGTATAGCCCTGATACTGGCACAGCAGTGCGCCGGAGAGGGCAACAAGACCGTTGGAGAGCGCAAGCCCGATGAGCTTGGCGGAGTTAGTGTTCACGCCCTGCGCGCGGCTCATCACGGGGTTGCAGCCGGTGGCGCGTATGCCGCAGCCAATCTCGGTGCCGAAGAAGAGGTAGAGAATGGCTATCACGACCAGGGCGACGATTGCAAGCACGATGAGCGCAGAGGGAATATCCATCTGAGAGAGGATAACGTTGTTCGAGCGCGCGGAAATCGCTTGGTTTGCCTTGCCGAGAATTTTCAGGTTAATCGACCAGAGCATCATCTGCGTCAGAATACCGGAGAGTATAGCGGGTATGCCGAGCAGAATGTGGAACATACCGGTTATCGCACCGGCGGCAAAGCCCGCGATAATCGCACAGAGCATGGACAGCCACGGGTTGTACCCGGCGAGCATCATCATCGTGCAGACGGCGGCGCCGGTGCAGATTGTCCCATCAACCGTGAGGTCGGCAATGTCCAGTATTCTGAAAGTGATGTAAACGCCTATCGCCATCACGCCCCAAACGAGGCCCTGGGCGACAGCGCCGGGCAGCGCGCCAAGCAAATTCAATAACATATCTATCTTACACCTGACCTTTATTTCTTGTGATTAGCTGAGAGCCTCGTAACCCTCAGGAATGCTCAGACCGAGCTGCTCGGCAACGTCAGCATTGTACTGCTTGACAGCGTCGGCATAGGCAATGGGCATCTCGGAGATATCGGCGGCACCGGTCAGAATGTCAGCGGCCATCTCGCCGGTTTTCCGGCCGAGGTCGTAGTAGCTGATGGAGAGAGTCACAACGCCGGACACGCGGCAGATACCGGCCTCGCCAGCCACAACAGGGATGTTCGCGTCGAGAACGATGTTGGCAATGGTCTCAATGCAGGAGGCGGCGGTGTTGTCGGTGGGTATGTAGATAACGTCAGAATCAGCGGCGGCCTTGTTCGTCACGGAAGCCACGTCGTTAGAGTCGGTAAAGGAGTAGCGGGAGCAGATGAGACCCTTTTCGGTGAGGTAGTCCTCAACAACCTGAACCTGATATGCGGAATTGTCCTCAGCGGAGCAGTAGAGAAGGCCGACATTCTTGGCCTCAGGGAAGAGCTCAAGCAACATGTCCGCCTGCTCGGTCAGCGGTGCAAGGTCGGAAGTGCCGGACACGTTGCCGCCGACAGTGCCGTTAAAATCGGAGAGGTTGAGCGCCACGCCGTACTCGGTGATGGAAGTGCCGAGGATGGGGATTGTGGTGGTGGCGTTGTAGGCTGCCTGAAGAGAGGCGGTGGCGTTGGCCATGATAAGGTCAACATTCTTGGACACGAAGGAGTTGACAATGGTGCTGCAGGTGGTGGAGTCACCGGCGGCATCCTGCAAATCAAAAGTCACATTGTCAGCGCCGAGCTTTTCAACAAGCGCATCCTGAAAGCCCTTCGTGGCCGCGTCAAGCGCCTCATGCTGCACGAACTGGCAGATGCCGATGTTGTAGACCTTGCCGCTCTCGGCCTCGGCGGGAGCATCGGCAGCGGGAGCATCAGCGGGGGCTTCGGCGGCGGGCGCCTCGGTTGCGGCAGGGACGGACGAAGAGCCGCAGGCTGTCATGGAAAAGCACATCGCGGCAGCAAGAATCAAACTGAGAATTGCGAAGAGTGAACGTTTACTTTTCATTTTTTCTTTCCTCCAAAAACTTAAATCCGATTTAAATAGTGAAAGAGCAGCCAAAAACAAAAACCGCATGGATTTCAACCCACACGGCGAGCCCAGTCACTTTTAATACCCGGAGCGCCTCAAGCGCGCTCAATACCGACCCGTCTGTGTGCGTCACAAATCGCCATTGCGTAAAAATAGCAATAGCAGTAAGAGGTATTCGCATAATATCGGACGGTTTTCATAAGCGGGCCTCAAGCTCCTTTCCAAGTATGGAGTGAGCATAGCACAGCAAGAAAGATTTGTCAACCGCTTTTGCTAAAAAATATTTAACAATTGTTGCTGAAATTGCCGTAAAAAATCGTTAAAAGCACCAAAAGCCGAACCTCAAAAATTTTACCGCAAAGCGCTAACGATTTTGCGTAGTAAAGAAAACTGTGACTTATCCGCCGCAAAACATAGGACAATTGGGGGATAATGTTAGATTTCACGAAGAATTTACATATTGCTTCTTCCACTGAAGGCAAATTAAATGTATAATACCAGCATCGGTTAAACGGGTTTATTTTACTATGAAAGAAGCGAAAGTTTATGGCAGACATCAACAATACAGGCATGAAGCGCGCCGCGCTTATAAATGACTTCTCCTGCGTGGGCAAGTGCTCATTGAGCGTGGCTCTGCCCATCATCTCCGCGTATGGTGCAGAGGCGGTGGGGCTGCCCACGGCGGTACTATCCACGCACACGGCGCCGGGCTTCGGCGGCTATGTCATGCGCAATATGACGCAGGAGATGCGTGATTTTATTGAGCACTGGCGAAAGCTCGGCATTAAATTTGACTGCATATATACCGGCTTTTTCGGCTCGCTTGAGCAGATTGAGCTGACAGAGCAGTTCATCCGCGACTTTGGCGATGACCGCTGCCTCGTCATCGTTGACCCTGTGCTTGGCGATAACGGCGCGCTGTACGGCTGCTTTAACGATGAGTACGTCAGCGCGATGAGCCGCCTTTGCCACATGGCGGACATTATTACGCCCAATTTCACCGAGGCCGCGCTCTTGACCGGCTGTCCCATGGACACGGACGGGCGTGAGCTTATCTCGCGGCTGGATAATCAAAACGTCATCATCACCGGCGTTCACCGCGCCGATACAGTCGGCTATATCGCCCGCTTCGGTGACGATAATATTGAGCTTTTCAAGCCGCACGTCGATTGCGAGCTGCACGGCACGGGGGACGTGTTCACCTCGGCTTTCTGCGGTGAGGCGCTCAGCGGCAACAGCCTGCCGCGCGCCATGTACGCCGCCGCCGACTTCTGCGACGAGTGCATAAAGGAGACGGAAAAGCGCCTGCCCAGCCACTGGTACGGCCTCGCCTTTGAAGAGGTTCTGCACCGCCGCATGAGCGCGGAGTAAAATTTGCACGGTTTATAGTAAACAACCCCGGAGACGATGTGTTACACCGTTTCCGGGGTCTTTTGCGTGTTGATGCTTTATATACCCTTGTACACTCTCGGCACGCGCTTGGATACGGCGCACAGCAGCTCATAGGGGATGGTCTGCGCGGCATCGGAGAGCTTGTAGATGTCGTTATTGCGGCCAAAAAGCTCAACCTCACTGCCCACATCGACCTGCGGAAGCCCGGTCAAATCGAGCATGCACATGTCCATGCAGATGCTGCCGCGCTGTGGCGCAAAGCCGCCGCGGGTGTAGAATGAGCACCTGTTGGAGATAAGCCGGGGCAGACCGTCCGCATAGCCGATGCCGAGAACGCCCATACGCGTGCGCCGCTCGGTCACATAGCGCCGCCCGTAGCTGACGGAGGTACCCGGCTCATAAAACTTTATGGTGCTCACGGTGGTGACAAGGCGCATGCAGGGCAGCAGCCCCAGCCGCCCGCTGGTGTCGCCGTAGCCATAGAGCAAAAGCCCAGGCCGCACCATGTCAAGCGCCATCTCCGGGTAGTTTGCGACCGCGCCGCTGTTGGCGCAGTGGCGGATGGCAAACTCTATGCCGCCGCGCCGCTTGACCTCGTCCACCACGCGGCAGAACAGCGCAAACTGCGCACGGGTGTAGGCCTCGCTGTCCTCGTCCGGCTCGTCGGACACGGCAAAGTGCGTGTAAATGCCCTCCGGCGCAAGGCCGGGCAGGGTGCAGGAGCGCACAACGTTGTCAACACCCTCATCAAAGTGCTCGCCTGCGATGAGAAAGCCGAGGCGCGACATACCCGTGTCGAGTTTTATATGTATTTTCAGCGTCTTGCCAAGCGCGGCGGCCTCGGCGGAGTACTCCAGCGCCTTGGCAAGGCAGGTCACTGTCTGGGTGATGTTGTTTTCGATGA
>CAUABY010000133.1 GCA_958427375.1 uncultured Eubacteriales bacterium | reverse complement strand
ATATGGAAAGGATAGACGTCATGGATTTTGACGCCATTCAGGAAAAACGCACCGACGAGCTGACTGAGCTGCTGGACAACCGCGAAATGAAGCAGCTTCAGCGGCGCATGGAGGAAATGAACGAATTCGACGTGGCTGAATTCCTCTCTGAGCTTGATGACAACCGGATGCCCATGGTCTTTCGATTGCTTAAAAAAGAGACGGCCGCGCAGGTCTTTGCAAACTTTGAAGCGCCTGAGCAGGAGAAGATAATCAACTCCATCACGGACTCTGAGCTGTCCGCGATTATGGAAGAGCTGTATGTTGACGACGCGGTTGACATGATGGAGGAGCTGCCGGCAAACGTTGTGAAGCGCGCCATGCGCACCGCCACACCCGCCACGCGAAACCTCATTAACCAGTACCTCCGTTACCCCGAAAATTCCGCGGGCAGCATCATGACCTCAGAATTCATTGATTTGAAAAAATACATGAGCGTTAAAGAATCGCTCGCGCGGATACGGCGCATAGGCGAGGATAAGGAGACGATTTACGTCTGCTTTGTCATCTCCGCCGACCGCAAGCTTGAGGGCATAGTCACCGTCAAGGATCTGCTGCTCAATGACGACAACACCATCATTGAGGACTTGATGGATACAAACGTCATCTTCGCCTCAACGACCGAGGACCAGGAGAGCGTATCAGAAAAGTTCTCCGACTACGACCTGATGACGATGCCCGTTGTGGACAAGGAAGGACGCCTCGTCGGCATTGTTACGGTTGACGATATAATTGACGTTATGGAGCAGGAAGCCACTGAGGACTTTGAAATCATGGCCGGTATGACACCGTCCGACAAGCCCTACTCCCGCACAAGCGTTGTAGAAATGTGGAAAAACCGCATCCCATGGCTGATGTTTTTGATGCTCTCCGCGACCTTTACGAGCATGATACTCACAAGCTTTGAAGAGGCGCTGGCCGTTGTGCCCGTGCTCGTCGCTTTCATCCCGATGCTGATGGGCACCGGCGGCAACTCCGGCGCGCAGGCCTCAACCGCCGTTATCCGAAGCCTGTCCATCGGCGACACCGAGCCGCGGGACGCGCTGCGCGTGATGTGGAAGGAGTGGCGCGTGTCCATACTCTGCGGGCTTTCGCTGGCAGTAGTCAATTTTATAAAGATGCTGCTGCTTGACGGGATGCTGCTTCACAACTCCAGCATCACAATCACCGTGGCGGCGGCTGTCAGCATCTCGGTGGTGTTCATAGTGATGTTCGCCAAGGTTGTAGGCTGCACGCTGCCTATCTTAGCTGAAAAAATCGGTGTTGACCCCGCGGTCATGGCAAACCCGCTCATATCAACGCTAACCGACGCTGTGTCACTGCTTATCTATATCTTCGTGGCAAGACTTATTCTGCACATTTAATTCAATATAATAATATAGTAATTTGTAAGGATCATTTTGACTTATGGACTTTTCTGCACTTTTGAACAAGATGTTTGTTTTCATTGTGATGATGCTCGTGGGCTATGTGGGTGCAAGGAAGAAGATTCTCTCCAAGGACTTTGCCAAGGGCTTGAGCACGCTTGTTATGAATGTGTTTCTCACCTGCTCCATCCTCAACTCCGTCATCACCGAGCCGCCCGACCTCTCCGGGAAAGACCTTGCGATAACCATGCTTGTGCTGACGCTGATTCTCATTGTCAGCTATGCTCTGTCCCTCCTCTGTGTGCGGCTTTTCCACCTCAACCGTGACAACGGCGCACTCAACGAACTGTCCATGAGCGTTATGAACAACGTTTTCATCGGTATGCCCGTGGCGCAGGAGCTTTTCGGCTCGGCCGGGGCGCTCTACTGCGCGCTCAACTGCATCCCTTTCAACCTTATCCTCTACACCTATGGCGTGTGGCGCCTGAAGCACGGCACGGGCGGCGGGGATGACGGCGCGTCCGCCATGCGTATTAAGGACGTGCTGACCATCCCGCTGATTGCAACCTTCGCCGCGCTCGCCATCTTCCTTATCCAGCCGCCGGTGCCGCGCGTTGCGGCAGAGTTTATCAGCACCACCGCGGCGGCGACCATGCCGGTTTCCATGATTGTTATTGGCGCAACTCTCGGCAATGTGAACCTCCTTGACACTTTCCGCGAGAAGCGCGCGTACATAATATCCTTTGTGCGCCTTATCCTCTGCCCGCTGATTTTCCTGCTGCTCATGCCCATTCTGCCCGGCAACAATGCGCTTTTGGGCACAGCCGTGATTATCGCGGGCTGCCCGACCGCCGTTGTTGTCAGCGTGCTGGCGCTTCAATACGACTACGACGCGGCCTACTCCTCCAAGTGCATACTTATGACGACGGTGCTGAGTATGATTACCCTGCCGATATTCGCATATTTCCTGATGTGAGGGGGCGCTTAGATGCACATTCCGACAGGCGCAAGCCAGACTGTGGAGCTTTTGAGCTTTGACGACGCGCTCGCGCGCTCCGGGCTGAGCGGTGAATACGACGCGGACAAGTGGCTGTATGTGCCAGATTTTTACACCGAGTACCGTTACATACTCGGTACACGGGGCGAGAATCCGCTTATCTGCATCGGCATCAACCCCTCAACCGCCGCGCCGGATGATTTGGACAACACGCTCAAATCCGTATCGCGCATCGCCGCGGGCAACGGCTATGACAGCTGGATAATGTTCAATGTCTATGCACAGCGCGCGACGCGGCCTGACGACATGGACAAAGTTAAAAATGAGGCGCTGCACCGCGAGAACATGCGCGCCTTTGAATATATACTCGCCTCTGCGCGCGCCGCCGGGCACTCCCCCGCCGTTTGGGCGGCATGGGGCACGATAATAGAAAAGCGCCCCTATCTGCCGGACTGCGTGCACGACATGGTAAAGCTCGGCAAGGACTATGGCGCGGAGTGGTTTTGCGCGGGCAAGTGCTCTCAAAAGGGGCACCCGCACCATCCGCTTTACCTGCGCAAGGATGAGAAAACAATTGAGTTTGATATAGAAAGGTACTTATCACTGCTATGAATAAGCTGAAAATCGCCATTATTCAAATCAAAACCGAGATGGATCAGGATGAGACTCTCGCCAAGGCCGAGCGGATGATATGCGAGGCCGCACAAAACGGCGCTAATCTCGTCGCCCTGCCGGAGATGTTCAACTGCCCTTACGCGCACAAGTACTTCCGCCCCTGCGCGGAGCAGGGCCACGCAAAGACCGTGGCAGCGATGTCGCGCTGGGCAAAGGAAAACAACCTCATAATTGTCGGCGGCTCGATTCCTGAGCTTGACACCGACGGGAAAATATACAACACCTGCTTTGTTTTCGACGAGAACGGCAGACAGATTGCCCGGCACAGGAAGGCGCATCTTTTCGATGTTGACCTGCCGCAGATACGCTTCAGAGAGTCGGCCACTTTCACCAAGGGTAACGAAATCACGGTGTTTGACACAAAATACGGCAGAATGGGCGTTGTAATCTGCTTTGACGTGCGCTTCCCGGAGATGGTGCGCGCGACCGCTATGCGCGGGGCAAAGATTATCTTCCTCCCCGCCCAGTTTAACGACATGAGCGGCCCTGAGCACTGGGATATGACTGTGCGCATGCGCGCAATCGACAATGAGCTGTTTGTCGTCGGTGCGGACGCGGCGCTCAACCCCGAAATCAAGTACAAGGCCTGGGGGCACTCCATGGTGGCCGACCCCTTCGGCCATGCGCTGGTAAGCTGTGACGAGACTGAGCAGATTGTCTACTGCGACATCGACCTTGACCGCGTGGAGCAGGTCCGCGAGGAGCTTCCAACCTTCATGCACCTGCGGCATGACCTGTACCCGGTGGCAGAATGACAGTTGGCGACATAAAAAACTACCGCCCCTGCAATGAGCAGGAACGGCGTGACAAGGAGCTTATAATAAATTTCATTGCCGCAAACCCGGACGCGTTCTACCGCACGAACCTGATTGCGCACATGACGGCCTCAGCGTGGGTGGTAAATTCCGCGCGTGACCGTGTGCTGATGGTCTATCACAACATCTATGACTCCTGGTCGTGGACGGGCGGGCATGCCGACGGCGAAACCGATTTGCTCTCGGTTGCCCTGCGCGAGGTGCGCGAAGAGACGGGCATTGAGCATCTCAGGCCGCTTTCAGATGGGATATTCTCTCTTGAGGCGCTGACTGTTGACGGGCACGAAAAGCGCGGCGAGTATGTGCCGAGCCATCTGCACCTGAACGTCACCTATCTCATTGAGGCTGACGAGCACGACAGCCTGCACATATGCGCAGACGAGAACAGCGGTGTGCGCTGGTTCACGCTCGACGGCGCGCTGGCCGCTTCAACTGAGAAGTGGTTTGTGGAGAGAATATATTCCAAGCTCAACGCGAAGTTAAAAGAATTAAATTAAAATAAAATGGAGGCGGCGGCATGAACGGTTCCGGCGAGGTTAAAATACATGTACTGCACTGTGGCACAATACGTGTTTCGCCGAACGTGCTGGATTTGGGGCGCAGCACGCGCCTGACAAACACTGCCGCGCAGATTCTGACCCCGGATTCCCGGCGCGTTACTCTGCCGGTGTCGGCCTACCTGATCGAGCACCAGCACGGTCTTATCCTCGTGGACTGCGGCTGGCGGCGTGACATCAGCCCCAGCGGAGTATATGATGAGAAAGCGGTGCGCGCCCTGCTTTCGCCTCAGCTTGCGGCCTTTTACCGCCCGGTTGTGGAGCCGGGACAGACTATACATGAGCAGCTCGCGGCGCTGGGCATAAAGCCGAGCGACCTTGAGCTTGTCATCATCACGCATCTTGACCCGGATCACGTGAGCGGCGTTGTGCATCTTCACGGCGCGCGTCGGATAATCGTGCCGGAGGACGAGTATTTTTGGAGCTGCCGCACAGTATACAAAATGCGTCAGCCTTGGAAGCTGTGGATAGACGAGCCTATTGAGCGGGTTTACTACCGGGGCTTTCCCGATGTGCCAAACTCCTGGGCAGTGGATATTTTTGGTGATGGCACACTGTACATGGTGAATCTCCCCGGACATACGGATGGCATGGCGGGTATTGTAGCCGTTAACGGCAAGCGCTTTGCCCTGATGTGCGCGGACGCGGGCTTCAACCGCCGCTCATGGGAGGAGCTTGTTGTGCCGGGCTTCGGATTTGACGAGAAGCGGCAGCTGAAGAGCCTTGAGTGGGTGCGGGACATGAGCCGCCGCCCCGGCTGTGCCGCCGTGCTCGCAAGCCACGACGAGGACATTAAACCGCAGATAATTAAATTTTGAATACAACGGAGGAAACAAAAATGCAGGATATTTTGATTGTTGTTGACATGCAGAACGATTTCGTGTCCGGTGCGCTCGGCTCGGCGGATGCCCAGGCCATCGTGCCGAACGTGGTGGAGAAGGTCAAGGGCTTTGACGGCCGCGTCATCTTCACGCGCGACACGCACCCGGAAAACTACATGGACACGCAGGAGGGGCACAACCTGCCCGTGCCGCACTGCATCAAGGGAACGAAAGGCTGGGAAATCTGCCCGGAGCTTCTGTCTTTGTGCAAGGAGGTTATAGACAAGCCCACCTTTGGCAGCGCCAAGCTCGGCGAGCTGCTGGCTGCCGCCGATAAGGCCGAACCGATTTCTTCTATTACGCTTGTCGGCCTCTGCACCGACATCTGCGTGATTTCAAACGCCATGCTCGTGAAAGCTTTTCTGCCGGAAGTTCCCGTCATAGTTGACGCGGCCTGCTGCGCGGGCGTAACCCCCGACAGCCATAAAAACGCCCTCGCCGCCATGCTCCCCTGCCAGATAAAAGTTATAAACGGGTAATGGCATGAAGAAATTTATAAAAATATTTCTTGTTGTCTTGGTCTTAAGCTATGTCTTTATGTTCTTAGGCGTCTGGATGCTCTTCGACTTCAACAACAGATGGTATCTTACGACAGCCGTATGCGCAGTTATAATCTCGGTTGTTGTATGGCTTTTCGTCGTGCAGTCGGATAAGATAGACGCACTCGAAAAGCGAGTTGCAGAGCTTGAGAGCACGGCAAATACAGATAAATAATTTCTGTACTAAACTAAAAGTTGGGGTAGGTGGACGAACGTCCATCAACACCCAACTTTT
>CAUABY010000132.1 GCA_958427375.1 uncultured Eubacteriales bacterium | reverse complement strand
GTGCGGTCTTGCGTCGCGGTAAATCATCTCCGCGGTCTCGCAGGCGACTTCGCCGCCGCCCAGAATGCAGACGCGGCCGTTGGGGATGGTGACCTTGCGGCTGAGAACGTCATGGGTGGTAACGGTCTTGCACTCGCCGATGCCCTTGATGAAGGGAGGAATGAACGGGGTCGCGCCGGTGGCGACAACAACAGCGTCAGGAGCAAACTCCTTGACAGACTCAACAGTGGCTTCTTTCTTGAACTCGAACTTAACGCCGGCCTTCTTAGCACGGTAGTTGAGGTGAACGAGCCACTTGGTCATCTCCTGCTTGCCGGGGGAGACAACAGCCAGATTGAGCTGCCCGCCGATGCGGTTGGACTTCTCCCAGACGGTCACGTTGTGACCGCGCTCAGCAGCGGTGACAGCGGTGTACATGCCGCCGGGGCCTGCGCCGATGATAAGCACGTTCTTGGGTTTGTCAGTGGGGTTGAACGGGAAGTCGTACTCGCGGCCGACCAGAGGATTGATATGGCACTTGCAAATGGGGTGCATGGGATCCTCAGGGGTGATGCAGCGGCCTGCGCAGGAGCCGCAGGGAGTGATATCGTCGAAGCGGTTCTCAAGAGCTTTCTTGGGAAGGTCAGGATCAGCCAGCAGGGGACGGCCAAGGGTAACGCCGTCGACAAGGCCGCGCTCAACGATATCAGCGGCGTAGCGGATGTCGTTGATCTTGCCGACCACGAAAACAGGAATGTTGACGACCTTCTTGATTTCGGAAGCCTCGTAAACGTTCTTGCCTATCTTCATGCTGTGAGAGGGGATGATGTACTGGAGACCCTCGTACTGAACGCCGCCGGAGACCTCAATCATGTCAACACCGGCTGCCTCGAACTTGGGGGCGAGGTAGAGCATCTCGTCGAGAGTGTTGCCGCCGGAGACGCGCTCGTCACCGGAGACACGCAGAACGATGGGGAAGTCGCGGCTGACATTGCGGCGGCACTCCTCAATAATCTCAAGAGTGAGGCGCGCGCGGTTGTCAATGCATCCGCCGTATTCATCCATACGCTTGTTGCGCAGGGGAGAGAGGAATGCGCCGGGCAGCATGTAAGCGTGGGCGCAGTGCAGAGCGATACCGCCGCAGCCGGCTTCCTCAGCGCGGCGCGCGGCCTGACCGTACTGCTTGACTACCTTGTGAATCTCATCAATGGTAATCTCACGGCAGACGTGGCCGTTAGCGTTGACATTGACGGAGGGGCCAAGGGGCTTGATGCCCTTGAGAGCGCAGATAGACTCAGGACCCGGATGGATAATCTGGGGGATAAGGGTACTGCCGGCATCGGAAACGCGCTTTGCGAAAGCGGAGAACTGAGGAACGAGGGAATCCTTGTCCAGAGCGGTGGTCTTGCCGATGTACCAGTACTTGTGGTCGACGGTGACAGCGTCGATAACGACGTAGCCGACGCCGCCTTCGGCGCGGCGCACGAAAATGTCTGCGAGCTGCTTGGGCACGGTGCCGTCAGTGGCCTCATAGTGCATGCTCATAGGAGCCATGGCTATGCGGTTTTTCAGGGTTGTGCGGCCCAGCTGCAGGGGGCTGAAGAGCTTTGCGTTTTTCATGTCTGTGATCATGTGTCGAAACCTCCTGAATTCTATAAAAATTTTGTCGATGTGTAATTGCGCATCACTGCGCGTGGGCATTCGCGGCGGCTTGTAAAAGGCCGTGAACGTCGCTTTGATAACTGTATTCAGTATAAACTAATTTGACTTTGCATGTCGCACATTTTCTTGTTAAACAATCAACATTTGATAAAGAATTTTGACAAAAATCTTCTATATAACCAGACAGTTTTTTCAATTTCACTACAGCCGGCGGAGGCTGATATGCGCATTGCGCTGTGCCGGAGGCTTTTGAAAGTGCTCAAGGGCGTGGAAATATACAATATGTTAAAAGCTCTCTTACATTATAATATAGCAGTATGTACTAAACAAAACGACAAATGACAATAAATTTTGATTTTTTGTCGTTTGCCAGTGCATCATATACCGACATAATTTCCAACACGGAGGATTGAGTAGTGTTAAAATATCAACAATAGCTTTAGTAAGCGTAGCGTATAACTCGGCAGGTGCGTCCCGAACCTGCCTCTACTGCCAGATGTGTTATGGAACAAGCACAGAAAATGCTAAAGAAGCTAGAAAACATTTTTATGGAAAGGTGTAATTTCAAATGAGCTACGATGCACTGTTTACTCCTATCAAGCTGAGAGGGCTTGAGCTGAAGAACCGCGTTGTTATGCCCGGTATGGCAACCAAGATGGCCAAGGGCAAGCATGACATCCACGAGGATCTGCCCGCGTATCATGCAGCACGTGCAGCCGGCGGCTGCGGTCTGAACATCATTGAGATCGTCTCCACCTCCTACCAGCCCCATGCCACCATTTACCTCGGCCTCTACAATGAGCACCACAGAGATGAGCTTAAGAAGGTCACCAAGGCTATCCATGATGCCGGCGGCAAGGCCTGCGCTCAGATTTGGCACGGCGGCTTTGTTCCCGAAGCATTCTTTGATGAAACCAACGTCCGTGAAACTCCTGACACCATCACTGTTGAGCGTATCCATGAAATCGTAAAGCAGTTCGGCTACAGCGCCAAGCTCGGCGTTGAGGCCGGTCTGGACGCACTTGAGTTCCACGCTGCACATACCTACCTGCCCCACGAGTTCCTCAATCCGTATCTGAACAATCGTACCGACGAGTACGGCAACCAGAGCCTTGAGAACCGCGCACGCTTCAGCCTTGAAGTCATCCGTGAGATGCGCGCCAACATGCCCGACGACATGCCTCTTATCATGCGCCTTGACGCTATCGACGAGATGCTGCCCAAGGTGACCACTCTTGAAGAGACCGCTACCTTCATCAACTGGGCTGCCGACGCCGGTGTTGACGCTGCTGACCTTTCCCGCGGCAACGCAAACTCCCTCGCAACCGTTTACGAAGTTCCTCCCTATAACCTTGAGCCCGGCTTCAATATGGATAACATCAAGGCTGTCAAGGACCTCATCAAGATCCCCGTCATCGGCGTTGGCCGTGTAAATACTCCTGAGCTTGCAAACCGCCTCATCGAGGAAGGCTATGTCGATATGATCGCTATCGGCCGCGCACAGCTCGTCGATCCTAACTGGGTCAACAAGGCCAAGGAAGGCCGCGACAACGAAATCCGCAAGTGCATTGGCTGCTGCCAGGGCTGCTACGACAAGGTCGTTGACCCCAAGGCCACCCACATCACCTGCACCCGCAACCCGATGCTCTGCCTTGAGTACAAGGGCATCAACAAGGCTGAGACCGCAAAGAACGTTATGGTCGTCGGCGGCGGCATCGGCGGTCTGATGACTGCTGAGTTCCTCAAGATGCGTGGCCACAACCCCACTGTTTACGAAGCTGAAGAGCAGGCGGGCGGTCAGTTCGTCCTCGCCGGCAAGGCTCCTAAGAAGCAGGAGTTCACCGACGCTATCATGTGGGAGATCGAAGAGTGCAAGCGCCGCGGCATAGAGATTAAGACCGGTGTTAAGGTCACTCCTGAGCTCATCGCCGAGGTTAAGCCCGACCACGTTGTCATCGCTACCGGCGCACACTATGTCGCACCCAGCATCCCTGGCATCGACAGCGCAGACGTCTACTCCGCACAGGATATCCTCTCCGGCAAGGCTGAGGCCAAGGGCGAAGTCCTTATTCTCGGCGGCGGCGGCGTTGGCTGCGAGACCGCTCAGTACCTCATCTCCAAGGGCGTTACCGATGTCCGCGTCATGGACCAGAAGCGTGTTGGCAACAACATGGGTATGCTGCGCACCATGTTCCAGGATATCGAGTTCCCCGGCGACATGATTAAGAAGAGCAACAAGTCCAAGGTTGTCTCCATCGGCGACCATGAAGTTACCTATAAGTTCACCGGCAGAGACAAAAAGACCGTTGAAAAGACCCGTCACTTCGACACTCTCATCATTGCGTTCAACACCGTGTCCTACCCGACCGCTGACCTGACCGCAAAGTGCGAGGAGCTTGGCATTCCCTATGATGTCATCGGCGACGCCAAGGAAGTCCGCATGGGCATTGACGCTACTGCCGAGGCTTACGAAGTCGGTATGCGTATCTGATTTTGGTTTGTAATAACATCTTAAATTACGGAAAGGAATTGAACTGTCATGACTGTTGAAGAACGTCTGGAAGCACTGGAAAAGGAAGTACAGAGACTCAAGGACATTGACGAAATCAAGTGCCTGAAGGCCCGCTATTTCGCCGCCCTTGATACCAAGGATTGGGAAGCCCTGAAGGCGACTTTCCACCCCGATATTGAAACCGCATATTCTGACGGCAAGCTGGTTTTCCACGGCCCCGAAGAAGTGGCCAACTACATGGCGGAGAGCATGCCCCAGACTGAGATTACCCTCCATCAGGGTCATACTCCCGAAATTGAGATCCTCAGCGATACCGAGGCCGTTGGCCACTGGTACCTGCAGGACAACCTGATTTTTGCAAAGGACAACCCCTATGAGGGTCTGCAAATCCAGGGCAGCGCCCTTTACACGGACAAGTATGTCAAGGCCGATGGAAAGTGGCTCATCATGGAGACCGGCTACCTGCGTATATACGAGGAGTCTTTCCAGCGCGATAGCTCTCACCGCATCAGAATCAACATGTTCAGACCCAAGAAGAAAAAGGTCGCAAAGAAGTAATTAACAAGTAAACCTATATACAAGCCGCCGTACATTAACTGTATGACGGCTTGTATAATATTACGCAATTTTCGGGAGCAGAGGCTATGCTGAAAAATATTCGCCGCAGGATATATAAGAAAATCCGTTTTAAAAACTGGTACAGAAAGTGCTATTACTACCACAGAATGCGCGGAAAACAGGACGCTGTGATTGCGGAATTTCTCGGTGAGGATGCGCTGGGGGACAAAAAGCATGTGTACGCACTGCGCCGCGACATGATACGCAGCCTCTTTAAATTCGGCTCATATTACAATGAGTATTTTCTCTTCGGTTATGAGGGCAGGGATGACGAGTACAGAAACTCCTTTATAACCGAGGGTATACGCCTGAGCTACTACCCGCGCATGAATCTTGCCAAGAATACCGAGACCTTGGAAAATAAATACCTCTGCTATAAAAAATTCAAGGACTATTATAAGCGCGGCATAATGCGCGTAAAGAAGCTGCGCGAGGGTGAACAGCCGGACGCGGACTGCGTGGATGAGCTCCGCACCTTTATGCAGACGCACGATGAATTTATCGTAAAACCGGTGTACGCGGCCTTTGGCAAGGGAGTACATAAGGACAGTTTGAAAAATCACGCCTCCGTGGAGGAGGCCTATGCCGAATACGCCCAGAGCGGCGCGGCTATTGAGGAGCTTATAGTTCAGGCGCCGGAGATGGCGGCCATACATCCAAGCTCCGTAAATACCCTGCGCATCCCAACCGCCGTTATCGACGGCGGCGATGTGCGGCTCTTCCACCCGACACTGCGCGTTGGCCGTAGCGGCAGCGTTGTGGATAATTTCAGCGCCGGCGGCATAAGCGCGCTGATTGACCCCGCGACTGGCAGACTCTGCTCAGACGGGGCGGATAAAAAAGGCCATCGCTATATTGAGCACCCTGATACGCATGTGGTGTTTAAGGGCTTCCAGATTCCTGAGTGGGAGCAGGCCGTGAAGATAGTAAAGGAAGCGGCGCTGAGTGTGCCGGGCAACCACTACTGCGGCTGGGACTTAGCATATGGCAGCAAGGGCTGGTGCATGGTTGAGGCCAACAGCACAGCGCAGATGGGCGGCATGCAGATAATAACGCGCGAGGGGCGCAAGAACGAGCTTGAAGAGCTCATCGCCCGCATGCGCTGAGCGGGAAAAGTACAGCTATTTCCACCATACTGATAAGAAAATGATAAATTTTGCTGTTGCAGATATACAGCGTTTAGTTCTATAATAAAAAGAGCTGTCACATATATAGACATAATTCGGGAGAACGGCAGAATGGAGAATAAAACTGAGTATAAGACCGAGGCGCAGACCGGCGCGCACAGCTATTTCGCCGCAAGGCGCTGTATAAGAGAGTTTGCGCGAGACTATTCGCAAAAATGCGGCAAACCCGCCTCTTTTATCGAGAAAG
>CAUABY010000131.1 GCA_958427375.1 uncultured Eubacteriales bacterium | reverse complement strand
AGTCGGCAAGCTCGCGGTTGAGTCCGCCGTTGCGGGCGTGACCGGCAAGATGGTCGGCATTGAGCGCGAAATCGTTGATGGCAAGTACAGCAGCAAGTATAACCTCGTTCCCCTTGCTGACGTTGCAAACTATGAAAAGCACGTCCCTCTTGAATGGATTAACGAGGACGGCAACGGCCTTAAGAAAGAGTTTATTGACTATGCCCTGCCCCTCATTCAGGGTGAGCCGGACATTCCCAAGGAGCACTCTCTGCCCAGATACGCGAAGCTTAAAAAGATTCTTGCGGAGTAATTATTATTTGCACTAAATTTAAAGGGTATCCTGCATTTTTGCGGGATACCCTTTTTACGTAATGCGTATTATATGTTTTTGATTTGATTTTGTATGAGCTTGCCGACAGTGTCCGCGAGCATATCAAGAGACTGGATACGGGCAAAGTCTATGCCGTATACGAGCTTTGCCGAGGGCAGGTCCTCATCATCTCCGGTAAAGACACAGATAACTGAAATCCCGTCCGCGCGCGCATGGCGTACTTGCAGGGCGGTGTCGGTTATTCCGGCGTCGTTCTCGTATGGCACAGGCATGCCTTTATCGTGCGCTTGAATCTTAACAACATCGTTTGGCTTGACGTCGGAGAGAATAATGAGAAGCTTGTGCTCATAGCTCGACTGATTCATCAGGTAATGCGCCGCGGAAATTGCAAGCCCATCACGATTGCAGCCGTTGGAGACATACTCAAAAATCTTCTTGTTGTCGGACGGCTTGTCATAATCGCGGAAAACGCGCAGAATGGTGTAGCCAGTCATGGAGCAAAACGACATCACGCGGCACGGGATATTGCATTTTGTGAGGCTCTCGGCTATCATGTAGCCCTGCGCGGAGACAATCTCCTGCCTGTTTTTCTGCGAGGTGGAGGCGTCAAGCAGGATATCCACCGCGAGCGAGCCCATATCGTCCTGCTCGCTCTTTTTGAATACGTGCCCGTCATTGAGCACGGCGGCACGCCACGCGAGCTGACCGTTTATATACCCGGAGTTTGATTTGACCGGCGCGGGCTGCAGATGCAGTAAAATAGAGTTTTGAATTTTTTCGGAGAGCTTTTCAATTGCGTGTCTGTTCTGGCTTAAATGCTCCTGATAGCTTGTGCGGTTTCTCTCAATCTGCTGCGCCTCGCGCTGGCGTGAAAGCGCCTCGAAAGCGTTTTGCACCTTGGAAGTGTCAATTCTGTCGCCATATGTGAAGAGAAGATGGCACATAGCGTGGCTGCCGGAGCAGATTGTGCGCTCAATTTTACCGGCCTCGTGCGTGGGGTACATGCTCTTGCCGTACTTGGTCTCCATAAATTCGCGCAACTCTTCCGCGGTCATCTTGGTCTTTACTTCCGCGTCCTGCCGCTGCCCCTCTGAGCCGCTCCCGCCATAGGAGTTATCGGGGTGCTCGGTTAGGCCAAGGCCGAACATACGCAGGCTGCTTTTGGCCTTTTGATGCGGCTGCTTGCTGAGTTTATGAAGCGCGGGTGTTAAAATCGAATGCTTTTTCTTTTTGCGCTCTTCAGTGCTTATCTGAAACCAGCGTGTGAACAACTCCTGCGTACGGGCAACTATGTCATCCGTTGTCATGTCGGGCGTGAACTCAAGCTCGTCTAAAAGCTTTCTATCATAGCCGTTCATGTTGGGCTCGTTGCCGAGCACGCGGGAAAAGTGCGCATAGGTCAGCGCCTCACAAAGATGAAAGTCGTCATGCCCGGCGTATTCTTTCACCATGGCCTCAGCGTATTTCCGGCGCAGACCGGCAAGCGCGGGGCGGTCGGGCAGCTCTTTCTGATATACACAGTTTTCAAGTCCCAGCCACAGCAGTCCCTCAAAGGTGTCCGCATCATCATACTGCTCAAAGGTGCGGAAAAGAGGGATGAACTTATCATAATCATAGTGCCGCCGCGCTGCGCCGAATATGCAGTTTAAGTATAGATTCGCCCTGCCATCTCTGTCGTATGACTTGAAATCCGGCTGAAAGTCATAGCACGCGGCGCTGTTCCAGATAATATTGATCGCGCGCTTTTTTTGCAGATCTGAAATATATATCATTACTCTTCAAAAAGCCTGTCTTTGTTAAGCCCGGACGAGATTCTTGTGGATATAACGTCAGAAACGAGCTGGCGCTCAAAGTCATCAAAGCTCTTGTTGACTATGCCCATCTCCAGCGCCTCATCCAAGTCAAGCCCCTGCCTTGTCAAGCTGATAGAGGCAAGCAGGCCGCGCAGGTCAAGTGCTTTGGTGGATATCTCAGAGCTGTCGCACTTATTGCGCAGTTCATGGAAGAGCTCCGCAAGCTGCTGCTCATATTCCAGGCGCAGAGTCGGAAATGTGGAGCGGATGAGCTTGCCAAGGTTTTCAACAGAGATTATCGGCATATCAATAACCATAAAGCGTGAGGCAAGCGCCTCGTTTATCTCGCGCGTACCGGCATAGCCATAGTTCATGGTAGCGATAAAACGTGTTCCGGGCGCAAGCTCAATGCGCTCATACCCCGGCACGTCGATGATGCGGCGAAAGTCAAGCGTGGCGTGCAAAACGGAGAGCGACTCGTTTTTTGCCATATTGATTTCATCGAGAACACCGAAGCCGCCGGCGACAGCGCACTGGTAAATCGGACCGCGGCGCAGGCTGACTTCACCGTTTTTGAAGGTGTCAGCGCCTATCAAAGAGGCAGCGTCCGTGTTGAGATAGAAAGAAATATCCCACTGCGGGCGGCCAAAGATGGCGGCGAGATTTTCCGCTAAAACGTTCTTACCGGTAGCCTTAGGGCCGACAAGCAATAAGTTCTCCCCCGCGAGAAGCGCGGCCAGCGCCTTGCGCCACACCTCAACGCCGTAATATCTGTACTTCGGCTGCGGTATGCGGTAGCTGTCCGCCGCAGAGACGGGGTGGTTCCGGCGAAATCCTTCTATCTTTGAAATAGTGTTCTCATCAATACCCTCTGTACGCAAAAAATCCAGCATAGCATTCTCCTGTCTTTCTGTATTAAAATTTCTTTTAATATTATATTTCCGAGGCCGCAATAAGTCAAATCTTTCTTGCTTTTCTCAGCCGCGCAGATTAATATATTTTTGATAGGCGGTGAGGAAATGGTTGAGCACAGACTTTTGCATAGCTTCCCGGCGGAGGACAACAAGGGGCTTTTGACCTATGGGGGAAGTCAGCTTCTGTCAGACAGCGCGGTAATCAGAAAATGCGGCTGCGGCGTTGTTGCCGCGGCGGATTTGCTGCTGTATCTGCACAGGCACAGGCGCGGCTGCACGGCGGAGCTGTTCAACCGCTATAGCGCCGAGCGCTCTGTTGATGTCGAAGATTATAACCAAATACTAAAAACCCTCTGCCGCCGCTATTTTCCGCTTACGCCGCCGGTCGGAATAAACGGCCTCGGCCTGTGCTATGGCTTAAACCGCTTCTTCAGGCAAAACGCTATTAATCTAAACGCGCGCTGGGGTGTGAGCTACCACCGCCTCTGGTCGAGCATAGAGTACATGATTGACAGCGATATCCCGGTCATTTTTGCCGTCGGCCCCAATTTTCCGCAGGTCTGGCAAAACGACACTATAGGGCTTTACACCCGCCTTCCAAACGGCAGCTACAAAAAGATAGGCACCGTGAAGGCGCACTTTATGAGTGTGACCGCCATCAGCGATATGTGGCTCACCGTGTCCTCGTGGGGACACAAGTATTTCATCAACCGGCCGGAATATGAAAACTATGTAAAAACGAATAGCAGTAAACTTGTCTGCAACATTGTGTATATTGAGCCGCGATGAGCGCATAAGCTTGTAATACAATTTAGTATTATAAGAGGTTGCGGCACGTGGGAAAAATAGCAAATATCAACGATATATTAAACGCCTTTGCCTGGGGGCCGGCTATGCTGCTCCTGTTTGTTGGTACAGGCGTTTTTCTTTCTTTTAAAACGGGTTTTGTTCAGCTGCGGCATTTTCGGGATATGCTCAAAGATACCGTCGGCTCTCTATTCCATAAGGACAGCGGCGGAGGCAATAATCTCTCTCCTTTTCAGGCCATGACGACCGCGCTCGCTGGAACAATAGGCACCGGGAATATTGCGGGCGTAACCGCGGCAATGTTCACCGGCGGGCCGGGCGCGGTCTTTTGGATGTGGGTATCCTCATTTTTCGGCATGTGTACAAAATACGCGGAGATTGTCCTTGCTGTAAAGTTCCGCCGCACGGATGCCAACGGCAAAAACCGCGGCGGGCCTATGTACTACATAGAGCAGGGGCTCGGCAAAAACTGGCGCTGGCTGAGCATCATCTTTGCTTTTTTCGGCCTGCTTGCAAGCTTCGGCATAGGCAACATGGCCCAAACAAGTGAGATTGCCGGGGCGATGAGCGAACTTTTTCATGTGGATAAGCATATTACCGGGATTGCCGTGGCTGTTGTCGTCGGGCTTATTATCATCGGCGGTGTTAAGCGCATAGGCGCTGTAACCGGGCTTGTCGTGCCGCTGATGTCGCTCTTTTTCATGCTTCTGGGGCTTTATATCCTTATCGTGAATATACAGCGTATTCCGGCTATGCTCTGGTATATTGTCAAGAGCGCTTTCAGTCCGGCCGCTTTCTCCAGCGGCATGCTCGGTTACGGGATGATGCAGGCAATGAGAGAGGGCGTTGCGCGCGGCGTATTCTCGAACGAGGCCGGGCTTGGCTCCTCACCTATCGTCCACGCGGCCTCATCCGCCGCCGAACCCTGCAAAGAGGCACTCTGGGGCATCTTTGAGGTTTTTATGGATACGATAGTAATCTGCTCCATCACCGCCTTCACAGTGCTCCTATCTGGCATATTGGAAACACCCGGCGGGCTCTCAGCCTTCACCTCGCGCAGCGCAGCGGCCTGTGCCGCATTGAGCACTGTGCTTCACAACAGCATTGGCAGCACAATTATCCATTTCAGTATAATCTTTTTCGCCATTTCCAGCATGGTAAGCTGGGCATATTACGGTGAGAGCTGCTGCTCATATTTGACAAATGACAGCTCGTTTGCGGCGCTTGCTTATAAGCTCAGCTTTGCCCTTGCCTGTTATGCGGGCGCGGTGGGTTCAGGCAGACTTGTATGGGGAATATCCGACACGCTGAACGGCTTTATGGCCGTGCCGAACCTGATTGCCCTGCTCCTTTTATCCGATACGGTCGCCAAGCTTACAAAGGAATCATATCAAGCTCATGAAACAAAACGAAGTAGAACTGACCGAAAATTCTTTCAATGAAACATGCGGATATCAACATTATTGATTTGACTAAGATTATCACCGCAGTAATCACTCTGATTCTCGCTTGCGTCTCCGCTTTTCTGATTCCCTATCTGAAAAGCAAGTTCAGCGCAGAGCAGTTCTCCAACATCATGATGTGGGTGAAGATTGCCGTAGAAGCGGCTGAAATGATTTATGTTGGTGCAGGCAGGGGTGGAGAAAAGAAGCAGTATGTTATTGACTTTTTAAACAGCAAAGGCTTCGCCCTCAATACCGCGGAAATTTAAAACCTTATCGAAGCGGCTGTGCTGGAATTGAAGCTGACGCAAAAAGAGGAAGCAGGCGTTTAGCCTACTTCCTCTATATGCACAACAAATCCAAAACAGTGTTTAACGAAAAATAAAGAGTTCGGATTTGCACCTTTTGGTGGAGGCGAGGAGAGTTGAACTCCTGTCCGAAAGCACTTTAACAGAAACTTCTCCGGGCGCAGACGGTTATTTTTATTCCCTTGCCTGAGCGTGAACCGTCACACTCAAAGGCTTGGTAGCTTCATTATGCGTGGCGCGCTCAAAGCTTTGCGCGCTCACGTTCACCACTAATCGACGCCCCTTTCCGGGCCGTGGTACTCCCGGAAGGAACGCTCGCTAATTAAGCAGCGAGAAGAACAGTATCGTTGTTGTTCTTTAATTTATAAAGGTTGCCCGTTTTATGGATGTCAGGCGCATCCGCCCGCTATTCCTGCCTCCGCACCCCCGTCGAAACCGTTACGCCCCCATGAGGGCAGACCCCATTAAAGGGGTCTGCGAGACAGTTAAATTATTTTATGCCTTTACAGGCTCGGCATAATCACAGCCGAAGGTGTCAACCGTGACCTTTTTCATAACCTGAGGGGTT
>CAUABY010000130.1 GCA_958427375.1 uncultured Eubacteriales bacterium | reverse complement strand
GCTCAGGCAATGAAAAGCCCGCTGAGAATACTTTGTGTATTGTCAAGGGCTTTGATGCCGCATGGGCGTTTTTCCGCCCGTCAAAACCGCGTGTGTCCTTGTCTGACGATGCTATCAATGCCTCAGCATACCTGAATCGGCGAAAGAGAAATAATCGTCACCGGAGACTATGATGTGGTCTGCAAGCGGGATATCCACCAGCCGCAGGGCGGACATGATTTCCCTGGTAACAATATTGTCCTCCATGGACGGAATGGCAATGCTGTCCGGGTGGTTATGAGCGATGATTACAGAACTGGCGCGCCTTTTAAGCGCCGTCTCCGTGATGCGGCGGACACTGGCCGACACCGCGTTGACCACTCCCCTGCTCATCTCGGTACACGAGATGACGCGCTTTTGCGAGTCGAGGCAGGCGAGGAGCAGGACTTCCTCTTTCTCAAACATGAAGCGCGGGACAAAGTACATTGCGGCGTCCGTACTGTTGCAAATCGACTTGACACGCTCGCTGTCCGTCAACACGCTTCTGCGGACAAGCTGCGGCACAAGAAGAATGAGCCCGGCGGCATGAGCTCCGATACCCGGCACCTCAACAAGTTCCTGATAGCTCGCGTTGAAAACGCCGGAGAGCGTTTCAAACCTGTTGAGAAGAGCGTGGGCGAGCTCATTGGTATCGCGGCGCGGGATAGCATAGAAAAGCAGCAGCTCAAGCGCGTTGAGCTCGTTGAAGCCGTCAAGCCCCTGCTCAAGAAAGCGCGCTTTGAGTCTGTCTCTATGTCCCTCGTGTATACTCACCGAAACTCCCCCACCCTGTCTTTATTTCAACGCTCCGTCGTATAATCAAAGCTCCATTGTGGCGTATGCGTTGAGGCTGCTGTCGGCTGTGTGCCCGGCGAGATACTCATAATACGCCTGTGCGCCCACCATTGCGCCGTTATCGCCGCAGAGCTTTAGCGGCGGTATATATAGCTCAAAGCCGTTTTCCTCCGCCGCGCGCTTAAAATCGGCGCGGATGCGCGAGTTTGCCGCGACGCCGCCCGCGACAACGAGCTTTTTATAGCCGAGCTCTTTAGCGGCCTCGACCGCGCGCGGTACGAGGCTGTCACTGACGGCCTTGGTGAATGAGGCCGCAAGCGAGCTCCTGTCCAGCGCCTCACCCTTCTGCTCGGCATTATGGGCAAGGTTGATAACAGCGGTTTTCAGCCCGGAGAAGCTCATGTCATATTTACTCCCCTCGACATGGCCGATTGGGAAGCTGTACTTACTGTCGTCCCCGCCCTGCGCGAGCTCATCAATGGGCTTGCCGCCGGGATAAGGCAGGCCGAGCACGCGCGCGGTCTTATCAAAGCACTCGCCCGCCGCGTCGTCGCGCGTTGCGCCGAGGATCTTCATGTCAGTATAATCGCGCACATCCACAAGCAGAGTATTGCCGCCGGATATGGCAAGGCAGAGAAACGGCGGCTCAAGCTCAGGATAGGCGAGGTAGTTTGCCGCGATATGGCCGCGGATATGATGCACGGGGATGAGCGGCACATCGAGCGCATACGCGCAGGCCTTGGCAAAGTTCACGCCGACGAGCACCGCGCCGATTAGTCCTGGAGCATATGACACCGCGACAACGTCAATATCGCGCTGCTCTATACCGGCGGCCTCGACTGCCTTCTGCGTAAGAATCGAGATTGACTCAACGTGACAGCGCGAGGCTATCTCCGGCACAACGCCGCCATAGACCGCGTGCAGCTTGGCCTGTGAAAAAATCTGGTCAGTTAATATCTTGCGCCCGTCCTCGACGACGGCAACAGCCGTCTCGTCACAGGTGGATTCAAAGGATAGGATTTTCAAAACTGCGCCTCATTTCAAAAAATTAGTCATCAAAACAGCGTCCTCTTTGGGCTGCTCGTAATAATCTTTTCTCTTGCCGACGGGGATGAAGCCGTGCTTTTTATAAAGCTCCATGGCCGGAGTGTTATGCTCGCGCACCTCAAGCGTGACAAATGAGAGCCCAAGCTCTATCGCGCGCCGCAGAAGCTCCACAATCAGCGCGTCGCCCACGCCATTGCGGCGAAAGGCGGCGGCAACAGCGACATTGGATATATAGCCTTCATCGAGAATATGCATCATGCCGACATAGCCGACAGCCTCACCACCGGCCTCGGCGACGAGGAACACATGCCTGTCGTCCGGGAGCTGGCTTTCAAGCTGTTCGCGCGTCCACGGCATGGAAAAGCACTCGCGCTCGATTGTCTCCAAGCTTTCAATGTGCCTTGGCTCAGCGTCTACTACGGAAAAATCCATTAGTGCGCCTCCGCCCAGCTATGGCCTATATGCGCGTCAACCGTGAGCGGCACGGTGAGAGCGGCAGCGTTCTCCATCTCCTCACTGAGGATGGCCTTGACGCGCTCCCCCTCCTCAGCCGGGCACTCGACTATAAGCTCGTCGTGAACCTGCAAAATCAGCCGCGCCTTGAGCCCCTCGGCCTTGAGGCGGCGGAAAACGGCGACCATGGCGAGCTTGATAATATCTGCCGCCGCGCCCTGAATGGGCATATTCAGCGCGACGCGCTCACCGAAGGAGCGGGTATTGAAGTTTGAGCTTTTAAGCTCCGGCAGGTAACGGCGGCGGCCATACATTGTGGCAACATAACCGTCGCTCTTGGCCTTGTCGACAATGGCCGACATATACTCGCGCACACCGTGGTACTTAGCAAGATAGGCGTCCATATAGGCCTTGGCCTCGCTCTGGTACACGCCGATATCCTGCGCGAGCGAGAAGGCCGAAATGCCATACACAATGCCGAAGTTGACGGCCTTTGCGCGGCTTCTGAGCGTCGGTGTGACCTCACTGACGGGGATATTGAAAACGTTGGAGGCGGTGACAGTGTGGAAATCCTCACCGCTCAAAAACGCGTTTCTCATAGTCTCGTCAGCGGAGATATGCGCGAGGATGCGCAGTTCAATCTGACTGTAGTCCGCGTCCACAAGGCACATGCCGGGGGTTGCGACAAACATATTACGTATCTGCGCGCCGAGCTTTTTGCGCACGGGGATGTTTTGCAGATTAGGCTCTGTCGACGAGAGCCTCCCGGTGGCGGTAACAGTCATCTGGAAATTGGTGTGTATGCGTCCGTCGGCCGAGATGACCTTCAAAAGCCCGTCGGCATAGGTGGACTTGAGCTTGGTGAGCATGCGGTACTCAAGCACATCGTCCACAATCGGCACACCCTTAAGCTTTTCCAGCACGTCGGCATTGGTGCTGTAGCCGGTCTTGGTCTTTTTGCCGTTGGGCAGCTGCATTTCATTGAACAGAATCTCGCCGAGCTGCTTGGGCGAGTTTATATTGAACTCCCTGCCCGCATAGCCCCAGATATTCTGCTGGAGCCGGGCAATGTCCTCGTTCAGGCTCTCGCCGAAGTCATAGAGCGCCTTGCGGTCAACATAGAAGCCGGTGTGCTCCATCTCCGCCAACACCTGACAAAGCGGAAGCTCCGTTGTGTAGTACAGCTCGTCCATGCCGAGCTCCCTGAGCTTGGCCTCAAGCACCGGGTAGAGCTCATACACGGCCTGCGCTCCATGCCGCTCAGTGCCGAGATAGCGCTGACTGGTGCGCTCCAGACTGTAGTCGCTGTCTGTAGCCTCAAGCAGATAGGCGGCGAGCGCGGTATCAAAAGCGAAGCCCTCAGTACTCAGCCCCTCATCCGTCAAAAGGCGCATCAAATCCTTTACGTTGCAGCCGATTTTCTTGATATTCGCGCTGAAAAGCAAATGCAAAAGCTTATTATAGCTCTCGCCGCAGGCCGACCACGCGGCTGTATACACGGCCGCGCCGTCACAGATTTCAAGGCTGTCAAGCTTATCCAAGGTGCAGACGGCGACGCATTCCGCCGTGCGGAGCTTCTCAATAAGCTCGTCAGTCTCCTCCGGGCTTGCAAGCGTGACTGCTGGCAGCTCCGGCGCGGCCGCCTCCGCTGCCGGAAAGGCGTCATGGCTCTCCGTAAGTCCCCATTTTTCGATAAATTTATTAAAGCCAAGGCGCTTGAAGAGCGTATAGAGCGCGGGGGTATAGTCCTTATTCCAGACATCGTCCTGCGGGTCAAGCTCAATGGGCACCTCGCGCAGTATGGTGGCAAGCCAGTAGGACTGCCGCGCGCTCGCCTCGCCCGCGGCGAGCTTCTTGCGCACACCATCCTTTATGTCGAGCTCAGGCAGGGCTTTATATATCTCCTCAATGCTGCCGAAGCGGCGGATTAAATCAAGCGCGGTCTTTTCGCCAATGCCCGGCACACCTAAGATGTTATCGGAGCTGTCGCCCATGAGCGCTTTCAAATCGACCATGAGCTTTGGCTCAAAGCCGTACTCCTCAAAAAAGCGCGCGGGGGTATACATGATAGTTTCGGTCTGTCCGCGGACGCTTTTGACATTGCAGACGGTGGTTTTATCAGAGATGAGCTGCAGGCTGTCCTTATCGCCGGTGACAACACTGCACTCCCAGCCCTTTTCCTCGCATATGCGCGCGGCAGTGCCTAAAATATCGTCCGCCTCATAGCCCTCAAGCTCATAGCGGCGTATGCCCATAGCGTCCAGCGTCTCCTTGAGAATCGGCATCTGCGCGGCAAGCTCCTCCGGCATAGGCTTTCTTGTGGCCTTATATGCGTCACAGGCGCGGTGGCGGAATGTTGGCGCTTTCAAATCAAAGCTGACGGCGACAGCATCCGGCTTTACCTCGTCATAAATGCGCTGGAAGATGCTGAGAAAACCGAAGATGGCGTTCGTGGGTGTACCGTCCGGCGCGGTGAGCGGACGGACGCCGTAAAACGCGCGGTTGACTATGCTGTTACCGTCCAAAATCATTAATTTCATAAAAAACCTCGCTAAATCACTTCTCGCCGCGCAGACGGATTATCTCGTCGCGAAGCTGAGCCGCAATCTCATATTCAAGCATTTTTGCGGCCTTGCGCATCTTGTCCTCAAGCTTTGTTATAAGCTCCTTGCGCTCGTGCTCGGTCATCCTGACATTACCCGCCTTCTTGACCGGGGTTGACGGGTCAGAGGAAATCTCAAGCAGGCCGCGCACATCCTTGACAATGGTCTTGGGCGTGATGCCGTGCGCCTCGTTATACGCCGTCTGCTTTTCGCGGCGGCGCGCCGTCTCGTCGATACAGGCGCGCATTGAGGGCGTTATCGTGTCGGCGTACATTATAACCATGGCCTCCGCGTTTCGCGCGGCGCGGCCAACGGTCTGGATAAGGCTCGTCTCACTGCGCAAAAATCCCTCTTTATCCGCGTCGAGTATGGCCACTAAACCAACCTCCGGGATATCCAAGCCCTCACGCAGAAGGTTTATGCCGACAAGCACATCAAATTCGCCAAGACGCAAATCGCGGATTATCTCCATGCGCTCTATTGTGCCTATGTCATGGTGCATGTAGCGGCAGCGTATGCCGGAATTTATGAAGTATTCGCTGAGGTTTTCCGCCATTTTCTTGGTGAGAGTTGTGACCAGCGTGCGCTGACCGAGGGCGATTTTCGCGTTTATCTCGCTTATCAAATCGTCCACCTGATTCTCTGTTGGGCGGACAAAGATTTGCGGATCAAGAAGCCCGGTGGGACGGATTATCTGCTCAACGACCTGACCGGCGCGCTCGCGCTCATATGCGCCCGGCGTGGCCGAGACGAAGATGCGCTGATGTATGCGCCGCTCAAACTCCTCGAATTGCAGAGGGCGGTTATCGAAGGCCGAGGGCAGGCGGAAGCCATAATTGACGAGCGACTCCTTGCGCGCGCGGTCACCCCGGTACATGGCGCGCACCTGCGGCAGGGTTACATGGCTCTCGTCGACGAAGAGCAGGAAGTCATCCGGGAAGTAGTCCAAAAGCGTCATAGGCGGGCTTCCCGCGGGGCGGTTGGAGATTATGCGGGAGTAGTTTTCAATACCGGTGCAGTAGCCAAGCTCCTGCATCATCTCTATATCGTAGTCCGTGCGCTGCTTGATGCGCTGCGCCTCGATGAGCTTGTTGTTCTCCTCGAAGTACTTGACGCGCTCATCACACTCGGCGCGTATACGCTCGATTGCGGCGGCCATTTTATCCTTTGTGGTGACATAGTGGCTCGCCGGGTAGACAACGGCATGCGTCAGGCAGCGGATGGTCGCGCCGGTGACAACGTTTATCTCGCTCAGGCGG
>CAUABY010000129.1 GCA_958427375.1 uncultured Eubacteriales bacterium | reverse complement strand
GGTCTGGGCATGGTTGACGGCATGGTGAGCATGATGCCGAACGTTAAGGTCGGTCACATCGGCCTTTTCCGCGACCCTGAGACCCTTCAGCCGGTCAAATACTACTTCAAGATGCCCGCTGACATTGCCGAGCGCGACGTGATTGTCGTTGACCCGATGCTCGCCACCGGCGGCTCCGCCTCTGCCGCCATCACCTTCCTCAAGGAGGCCGGGGCAAAGCACATCAAACTCATGTCCATAATCGGCGCACCGGAGGGCGTTGACTTCATGCAAGCCACCCACCCCGATGTTGATATCTTCGTTGCCGCGCTTGACGACCATCTCAACGACCACGGCTACATCGTCCCCGGTTTGGGTGACGCTGGCGACCGTATCTTCGGCACCAAGTGATTGAATAAGACGCAAAAAATCCAGCGGATAATCCGCTGGATTTTTTACATCTGTCAGCTTTAGTCTGCTTTCTCCACAACGTCCACGAGCACCCACGAGGTATCATGCTCGCCGTCGGGAAGGTAGTTTTCAACAATCGGCACAAGGCGGTCATACACATTGCCGATTTCAAGGCTCGGCTTCACGTCATCGACGTTATACGGATATGCGTACTTGTCCGTTCGGAGGTAGACGCGGTCGTAAATCTTCAGAAACAGCGAGGCGTCCTGCCCGCTCTCGTCCGCACGGACAAGGGCGGTGGATTTATCACAGACGATGGACAAGAGCCCGCTTCTGTCCTTGAGCTGTTTTGCAACATAGATCGCGAAGCCGCCGACCGCCGTTTTCGGGCTTGCGGTGGTGGTCAGCTCACGGGTATAGACGTACTCATAGGCATCGCCCTCGGCCATAGTGGGGTGGGCAACGTCGGCAAGGATTACCTCGTCAAAGCCCATGTCATAGAGCTCATTGCAGAGCTGGACAATATAGTTTCGCACGCTCATATTGTAGGGATCGAGCCATGTGCCGCCGTCGGTGATTATATTGCCGAGGTTATCTGAGCGGCGAATGGTGACGCCCGTACTGCGCGAGGCGAAAAGCTCATCGAGACAGCAGCTTATCTGCGCGGCAAAGTACACGCCCTTATTGTCCTCCTTGAGCTGGGCAATAAGTTCGGGCATCTGCTGGGTCTGCTCTGTGGAGATGGTAAGGCCATAGCTGAGCGCCATGTCCGACTGCGAATCCCACATGAGCTGACCAGAACGCGGCTTCATCTCAAGCACCAGCGCGTTACCGGCCTTGAGACGCTCGGTATAGGTGGCGAGCTTCTCACTTGTGAGGTCAGTATAGGGCACGAAGATGGCGCGCACCGCGGGCGCATTCTGCCCCGCCGTGGCTTTAATATACGAGTAGTCCGGCTCGTCATAGACAAGCTCAGTCTCAACTGTGTCAAACACGCGCACTTCGTGGCCGGAACCATCCACCGCGGTCTGGCCGCGCGTGAGGATGGGCAGCTCAACATTCACACTGTCTTTCGTGACAACGGCGTACTTCTGCATGCCATAGAAAAGCACCAGAATGAGCATGACCACGCCGAGGATTATGGCCGTGGGTATGAGTGCATAGTTGCGCTTTTTGCGGCGGCCTCTATAAAATTCCTGATTTTTTGCCAAGGTCAAAACCTCTCAATATCAGCCCTCAATCTGGGCAATTCTCTTTTTGTGGCGCTCCCCCTCGGAAAAGGGAGTGTCAAGGAAGGTGTCGACTATCTTAAGCGCGAGCCCCTCGCCCAAAACGCGCTCGCCGAGGGCGAGAATATTCGCGTCGTTATGCTGGCGGGTGGCCTCAGCCATGAAGCAGTCAGTGCAGAGCGCCGCGCGCACACCGGGGATTTTATTGGCCGTGATGGAGATGCCAATACCGGTGCCGCAGATGATGATGCCGCACTCACACTCCCCGTCTGCCACGGCGTGGCCGACGGCCTTGCCGTAAACCGGGTAGTCACAGCTATCGGCACTGTAGGTGCCGAGGTCCTTATATTCAAGACCGCGCGCGCTCAGATGCTCCATAATCCTCTGCTTGAGCTTGAATCCGCCGTGGTCACTGCCAATTGCAATCATTTCTTTATCCTCCGCTATTTTTATAAACACATTAGTCCGCACATTGGCGTATTTTATATTGTACCACTATTGCGCAAAAGGCGCAAGTACGGCCTTATGGCTTCAAAAGGTTCAGCCGGGAAGTTTTTGACAAGCTTATGCCCCGCGCCGGAGATGTCGGCGCGGGGCTGATTTTTTATATTGGTCTTAAATTATCATGCCGCGCTTTTTGGCTTCAAAGCTCAGCTCGTCGCGGAAGTTGGGGTGGGCAATGCTGATAAGCTGCTGCACGCGCTTTGACAGCGGCAGGCCGCGGAGCTTGGCAATGCCGTACTCGGTGACGATGTAGTCAACATCGTTCTTGCTGGTGGTGCAGATGCCGCCGGGGGTGAGGGTGGGGCAAATCTTGCTGACAGTGCCGTTTTTCGCGGTGGAAGCGAAGGCAATGAAGCTCTTGCCGCCCTTAGACTGGCATGCGCCGCGCACAAAGTCCACCTGACCGCCGGTGCCGGAGAGATGCTTGGTGCCGATTGACTCCGCGCAGACCTGACCCCAGAGGTCAACCTCGACCGCGGCGTTAATGGAGATCATATTATCGTTCTGGCAGATGACGTTCGGGTCATTGACATAGTTGACAGGCAGAATCTCAATCGCGGGGTTGTCGTCGATATAATCATAGATGCGCTGCGAGCCATAGGCAAAGGTGGTGACGGTCTTGCCGCGGTGAATCTGCTTTTTGCTGTTATTTACAGCGCCGCAGCTCAAAAGCTCCACCATTGAGTCTGTGAACATCTCGGTGTGGATGCCAAGGTCGTGCTTGGATTTGAGCGCCATGCCGGTAGCGTCCGGAATCGCGCCGATGCCAAGCTGGATGCAGGCGCCGTCGGGTATCTGCTCGGCAATGAGGTTGCCTATCGTGATGCTGACCTCGTCAAGCTCGGCGGGGGGCATTACGGGCAGGGGGTGGCTGTCCTCAATTATCGCGTCAACCTGGGATACGTGCAGCTGCATTGCGCACACCGCGCGCGGCTGCTGGTCATTGACAACAACGAAAACACGCTTTGCCTTCTCCACCGAGACCTCGCTCAGCGAGCCGACTGTGCCAAGGCTGAAATAGCCGTGCTTATCCATGGGCGAGACCTCGGCTATGAACACATCGTGGTCATAGAGCCTTGCGATATTGCCGGGGATGTCGCGGTAGTAGCTGGGTATAAAGTCACCCCAGCCGCCGTTGATGGCCTTTCTCGCGCCGGAGCTTGAGAACCACGACACGCCGTTGAACCTGCCGTCAAGGCTGTTATCCGCATAGAACTCATAGGGGTACACATCCAAAAGTGTGTCTATCTTGACACCGGAAATTTCGCCGCGTCTTGCGCGCTCCGCTATCGCGGAGACAAGCACGGGCGGCACGGAGACGCTTGCGTCATCGCCAATTATCCAGCCGGACTGCACGCGCGAGGCGGCCTCAGCCGCGGTGGTGAGCTTGCTTGCGTACATACTCTTATAATCTGCCATTGGTTTCTCCCTTCTTTTGTGGAAATATTTTTTCTTATATTTTTAACTCGTCGTACAGCTGTTATTTGCGGCGGCTGCGGGAACGATGCTCGGCATAAATGCGGTTATCGGCAATTCTGCTGTCCGACTCCTGCATGAATTTCTTGAGCCTGTCCTCAAAGCTCTTGTCAGCGCTGGGCTCATTGGCGGCCGGCACAGGCGCATACGAACGGGCAGGCGCAGTATTTCTGCCGCCGCGGGGCTGATTATAGCCGCCGGCGTTCTGTGCCCCAGCACTCTGCGGGCGCGTATTCTGCGGCCGTGCATTCTGCCGCTCGCGGCCGCCTGACTGCGGTGCCTCCGCCTGTTTGATGGAGAGGTTAATCTTTCCGTCACGGATGCTCAGCACCCGCACTTTCACCGTCTGTCCGATTTCCAAATAGTCATGCACATCGTTGACGTAGCTGTTTGCCACCTCAGAAATATGCACAAGTCCGCTTTTATTCTCCGGCAGGGCGACAAACGCCCCAAACTTCGTTATGCCGGTAACCTTGCCTTCCAGCACTGCTCCTACTTCAAGTCCCATTAATTACCCCTGCTAAGGCCGGATTTATCCGACCCCATCTCCTTTTGTAAAATAGTATATCTTTTCTCCGGGCATTACAAGACCCAATCTATCCCGTACAAGCGCTTCTATTCCCTCGTCGCTCTGCGCGCGCTCCATACTCTCCGCCAGTTCCGCGTTTTTCTGGAGGGCAGCGTTATAATCCTGCTCAAGCTGGGCTATGGTCTGTTCAGCAAAATCCACGTCACGCACGGCGGTTGTGAATGTGGAGAGAGCATAGAGCAAAAGGGCTACTGCGACGATGCGCATAAGAGTTGATGCAGTCTGCATAATGGCCTCGCGGCACCGCTTGACAAGGGCATGCATACTCTTGCCAAGCGACACTACTCCTTCTTAATAATAAAACATTCTCTCACTTTTTGGAAGAGAAATTTTGCCATTTCTGCGGTTTTTTGAAAAAATTTTTTTAATTTCTTTGCCGAGACGCACACTATTTTCATTCCGCCGTCCATTACAGGGTAAACACGACGGCTGAGCGTATAAAGATACACCAAAAACCCGGCGAGTGTGAACGTCAGCTCCCACACACCGAGGCGGCCGTTTGCCGCGCCCATGGCGAAAACGAAGGCGAGCACCCCCGCGCCGAGCGCGAAAACCACGTCAATCAGGGCGGTGAGCACTCCCCTGCTTCTGCGCCTCAGCGGCCGCAGCAGGTCATAACCCAAGCCCAGCGACGCGCCGAGCAGGAACGCTGACAGCAGCGTCAGCGCCTGCTGCAATACGTCTATCTCCATATCAGCCGAAAAGCCGCGTCCAGATTGAGCGCGGCTCAACACGCTCTTCATAACTCATGGCGCAGACCTGTCCTTGTACGCTCAACTCGCCAATATCGAGATCAATGCGCTCAATGTGTAGATTCTCACCGCGGATTGTGAGTTCGCCGAGCGTGGTTGTGAGAATTACGGTATTTTCATCAAAGCCGGACACATCCTCCACCCCGGAGAGATTGAGCTTGCTGCGATTTTCCAAGCTCAGGCTGTGCGGTCTTGCGGCTGGTTTTTCCTGTTCATATGCCATATCGAAACACCTCCCGTACAATTTATATGCCGCGGGCGGCGCGCTCTATACCGTTTGGCATACGCGAAACGCTTATATGTGCGGAGTACACGCCCGAAGCGGCATGACTTGTCTAAACAAGTTTCTTTTTGGCGCATGCTGCTTTATAATGGCGGCACTGTACAATTGTGATTTGGAAGGAATTGATATGCAAAACACACCTGCTGCGGAGCGGCTGCTCCCCGTGGCGCTGCTCACGCTCTCCGGCGGCTTACAGGATGCCTACACATACTTTAGCCGCGGACATGTATTTGCCAACGCCCAGACCGGCAACATCGTTCTGCTCAGTCAGGGCTTATTTTCCGGGAATCTGCTTCAGGCCGCGCGCTACCTCTTTCCCCTGCTGGCTTTCGCGCTTGGTGTGGCTGCGGCGGAGTTTATCCGCAACCGTCCCTCCGACGGGCAGCTGTCCTGGCAGCGACAGGTGCTGATGCTGGAGGTTCTGATGCTGTTTTTAGTGGGCTTTCTGCCCCATTCCATGGATCAGCTCGCCAACGTTCTTGTCTCTTTCACCTGCGCTATGCAGGTGCAGTCATTCCGTCGGGTAGACAGCTTCAACTTTGCAAGCACCATGTGCATAGGAAATCTGCGTGGCGGCACAGATGCGCTGTATGCCTTTTTGCGCACAGGAAACCGGCAGGAGCGCAGGAAAGCCAGCCTATACTTTCTTGTCATCCTCATGTTCATTTTAGGTGCCGGGATTGGCAGCTTGGCTGTCGCTTGGCTGGGTCTGCGCACCATATGGCTGTCATGCGCGTTGCTGGCGATAGTAAGCATCTTTCTTTTATAAATTATATGTCGAGCCCGTCATCAAAAGCCTATGTTTTTGACGCGCCCTTTTACTTCAAGTCAGACTCTACAGCATTCTATGACAAGCTGAGGCCGCTGCCCTTTTGGACAGCGGCCTTTTAAGTTGCCCTATGTTGTTTTAACTTGTGGAGATTATATCTTCATGCAGACGTCCCATGCGCGCCAGATAACGGTGCGCAGGTTGCCA
>CAUABY010000128.1 GCA_958427375.1 uncultured Eubacteriales bacterium | reverse complement strand
AATAGCGGATCAGTCGTCATTCAGCGGCAGAGCGTCATTCACGGCTTTGGAGAGCGCGCCTTTTATGAGGTCTGCGTCAAATACCTGCGGTGTCTGGACACGTGCTGTGCGGTCTCTGTCGACTGGGGCGATGACAAGGCCGTTTTCATCCACTGCTTTCAGCGTATCAGTGCAGAAAGTTACTGGCACGGCAGACATGTACTTGTCAGCCGCGGCAACAGTCGCGCGGATGAGCTCATCCGTGACGAAGGGGCGCGCCCCGTCGTGAATGGCAATGAGCTTTGCACCGGGTCTGACCTCCGACACACCGGCAAGCGCGGATTCCATACGCGTTTTTCCGCCGCGTATCACCTTCGCGGCCTTGGCAATGCCATACTTCTTACACAGCGACGCGACCTCTTCGACCATTTCAATGCGCGTAACAACGATAATCTCATCAATCACCGCGCTGTTTTCAAAGGCCAGCAGAGTGCGCGCAAGAACAGGCATGCAGCCGAGCTCAAGCATCAGCTTGTCGGCGCCCATGCGCTGCCCGCTTCCGGCCGCGACGATTACCGCAGAGCAGGTCGGCTGACTTTCTTTCTTTTTAAAAATGTTTTTTATACCCATATGCGAAACCTCTTTCATTTCAGTTTGCGCCGTGAATTTATCCTCTCAGCTGTCTCTTACGATAGAAGTTCATCATACCATCCTGCATGTCGTCAAGGTGCAAAAGCATTTTACCCGCGCCATAGGCCGCGCAGGAAACCGCATCATCGACAACGACTGTGCGTATGCGCGTTTCGCGTTCAATAAGGCGGTCTATGCCGTACAGCAGGCTGCCGCCGCCGGACATTATGATGCCGTTTTTATCCAAATCGCCAACGAGCTGAGGTGCAGAACGCTCAAGAACGGCGTGAATGGCAAGTATTATCTGCCGCATAGGAGGAACAAAGGCCTCGATAAGCTCGGTTGAGTTTATCTCAATGGTTTTTGGCAGGCCGTTTTTGAGATTTTGCCCGTTCACCTGCTGCACATCGACATCCGGGCGCTGAATAACACAGCCGATACTGCGCTTGAGCTCTTCCGCGGCGGTCAAATCAATTTTTACATTGTACTTTTCGCGGATGAACTTAACAATGGCTTCGTCAAAACTTGTACCCGCGACCTTGATAGACTCAGACTCCGCAACACCGCCAGAGGAGATGATGGCAATTTCCGTGGTGCCGCCGCCAATGTCGATAACCATGTGCCCGTCGGGCTTTGAAATGTCAACACCAGCGCCAAGCGCGGTGGCAACAGCGGTCTCAAGCAGGTACACCTTACGCGCTCCGGCCTCGATGGCAGCGTCAATGACCGCGCGCTCTTCAACGCCGTTTATGCTGCTCGGCACACAGGCAAGAATGCAGGGCTTAAAAAGGCTGAACGAGGTTATACGGCTGATAAGTTCACGAAGCATCTGTGCTGTAATTTCATAATCGGAAATAACGCCCGCATTGACAGGGTGAATGGCAACGATGTTTGCCGGGGTGCGCCCCAGCATCTTCTGCGCCTCCTGACCGACTTTGAGTATCTTGCCGTTATACTTGTCAACGGCCACAACCGTCGGCTCGCGGGTCACAATACCCTTGCCCTGCTCAAATATGAGCGTGGAAGCTGTGCCCATATCTATGGCTATATCTCTTTCAAATATGTTCATTCGGCCACTCCTAAATTATTCTTCGTTTATTATATATTAATCCCTCGCACGGGCTAACGTCAATGCAAATATTTTCTCCGCACCTGCGGATTTGAGCATTTTTGCGCATTCGCTGAGTGTTGACCCGGTAGTTACTATGTCATCGACGAGCAAAACGCGTTTGCCAACCATGCGCTCAGACCTTACAGGTTCATACACACCGAGCACATTCCGCCTGCGTGTTTCGGCGTTTGCCGTGCCGGACTGCGCGGGGTTATTGCGCGTTTTGCGAAGCAGCATTGTACAGGGCACATCCATGTACCGCGCGGCGGCCTCAGCAAGAAGCCGGGCTTGGTCATAGCCGCGCTTTCGCAGCCTGCGGCGGCTGAGCGGTACCCAGGTTATAACATCGCAGGTGATGTTGTTTTCATCAATGCACCGCGCCAAAAGCTCTCCATACGCGTCCGCGTATGCCGCCGCGCCTTGAAATTTATAGCGAAGCAGTGAATCACGCACCGCCTTTTCATAGTAGAGCGGTGAATAACAGGCGGCAATATACTTGAAATTCTGCGTTTGCAACTCCGGTGAAACCGTTGGCAGCTTAGGCGGGCAGAAGCGGCATATAAGCTGGCCTCTGTTCAAAAGCCGCCTGCAAAACGGACAGCGGCGCGGATAGAATAAATCTAAAATATAATCAAATATATTCATTCCACACCGCACAGTGTCCGAAGCCGAACGCGAAGCGCCGTATAGCGCCGCGACTGGCGGAAATTATCTATCATATAGTAGGCGGTCTCATCGTCGCCAACGAGGATTAAAAGCTCCTTTGCGCGGGTAACGGCGGTGTACAGCACGTCACGCGTCAAAAGCATCTTAGACGAGGGGCTGAGCGAGAGAATGACCGCGCGGTACTCGCTGCCCTGCGACTTGTGAACCGTCATTGCCCATGCGTGCTCAAGCTCAAGCAGTGAATCAAAGCCGTATGCGGCGATGCGGCCGTCAAAGTTTACCACAACGGTCTCGGCGTCTATGTCTATGGCTAAGATGAAGCCTATATCGCCGTTATATATGCCGACCCCGGCGGCAGTGTTGGTCTCATTGGTCCAGAGTATGTCGTAATTATTTTTTATCTGCATGACCCTGTCACCCTCGCGAAACACAACGTCACCGAAGAGCTTCTCGGTCTTGCCGTCAGCGGGCGGATTGAGCACGGCCTGTAACTGCCTGTTGAGATAGCGCGTGCCCATCTCCCCTTTTCGGGTCGGCGAGAGAACCTGAATATCCGCGGGGGGAATATTCATCTTGTTCGGCAGACGCACAGAGCAGAGCTCTTTTATAGTTTCAACCGCGCGTGTGGGGTCTAAGCGCTTCAGGCGGAAAAAGTCGCCGACGTTCTCTGAAAGGTCAGGGTGCTCACCCTTGTTGATAAGGTGCGCGTTTTGGACTATACGGCTGCCGTTATTCTGGCGGAAAATCTCCGTGAGCTTTACGGTTGGCACAACGCCGCTTCTGATAACGGCAGAGAAAACATTGCCCGGCCCCACGGAGGGGAGCTGGTCGGCATCGCCCACCATAACAAGGCGCGCATCGTCTGGCAGGGCGCGAAGAAGCGCGTCAATGAGCGTTATATCAACCATAGAACACTCGTCAAGGATAACCGCGCCGCAGTCAAGCCTGTCGCGTTCGTCCTTGGCGAACACTACAGTCTCTCCATCCTCGGCAAATTTAGCGCCTAAAAGCCGGTGTACCGTGACGGCGTCCTGACCGCTCAGCTCACTCATGCGTTTCGCCGCGCGGCCTGTGGGGGCGGTGAGCAGGGTTTTTATGCCCAGCGCGTCAAACATGGCCAAAATTGCGCGAATCGACGTTGTTTTACCTGTGCCGGGACCGCCGGTGATGACAACAAGCTGGTTATCAAGGGCTAACTTGAGCGTCTTTTTTTGCAGCGGGGCATATTTTATCCCCTGCTGAGCCTCAAGCTTGGAAATGAGCGCCGGAATGTCGGCCTCTTCCTTAAAACGGCACTGGCACATCTTGGCAAGGCGCGCGGCGGCATCCGTCTCCGCCTCGTAAATTTCAGGCAGATAGCAGGCCTTGCACCCGACAATCTCCTCATAAGCGAGCTGACCTGTCTCAATCAGCTCGTCAATACTCTCCTCGGCCTCGTCGTCATACACGTTTATCAGCTGAGCCGTGACAGCAGCGAGCTTATCGCGCGGGATGAAGCAGTGGCCGTTATTGAGATTGTGCTTGAGCTCAAAAATTGCCGCGGCGTTAATGCGGTTTCGGCTGTTGCCCTCTATGCCCATCTCAAGCGCGAGGGTGTCAGCCTCGGAAAAGCGCCCGCCGATATGCGCGGAGGCGAGTATGTACGGGTTCTCACGCAGGACGGAGAGCGCCTCATCGCCATAGAATTTGTACATCCGCATCGCAAGAATGGGACGCAGGCCAAAGGAGCAGATAAACTCCATTATTCTGCGCACACCCGCCTGACGGCGGAAATCCCTGGATATCTGCCTGGCTTTTTGCAGACTTATCCCTTTGAGAGTGGCAAGCTTTTCAGGCTCGCCCTCAAGCACATCGAGAGTTTTGATGCCGAATTTGTCGACGAGCAGTGCGGCGGTTGCGGGGCCGACACCCTTTATCACACCGCCTGCGAGGTATTCATAGATGGCGGGGGCGGTTGTGGGTAGAAGGCGCTGGGCAAACTCGGCCTTAAACTGCCTGCCGTGGGTGCTGTGCGTTGTCCAGTTACCGCTGACTATCATCGACTCGCCGGGCGCGGCATAAGGGAAGCAGCCGACAACCGTCACTCTCTCGTCGTTGCCGTCGCGCAGGCGGAGCACAGTATAGCCGTTCTCCTCATTTTTGTAAATTACAGAGTCTACCGTGCCGGACAGCTCCAGCAGTTCACTTTGCTGATCCACGCGCTCTGCCTCCGTTTCCTTGCGTTATCACTGCTCTAACAGTGGCTTGAGAAATTGACCTGTGTAGCTCTCCGCACACATGGCGCAGTCCTCCGGTGTTCCGGCGAACACCACCTCACCGCCGCCGTCGCCGCCCTCAGGTCCGAGGTCAATTATATAATCCGCAATCTTAATCACGTCAAGATTGTGCTCTATTACAACAACCGTGTTGCCCGCGTCCGCAAAGCGGTCGAGGATATTGACGAGCCGATGCACATCAGAAATATGCAGGCCGGTTGTGGGCTCATCAAGAACGTAAACGGTGTTGCCGGTACTGCGTTTTGAAAGCTCGGTTGCGAGCTTGACGCGCTGAGCCTCGCCGCCGGAGAGCGTGGTGCTGGATTGGCCGAGCTTCACATAGCCCAAGCCGACGTCATACAGGGTTTGAATCTTGTTGAGAATTTTTGGCTGGGCGCAGAAAAAGCTTACGGCCTCCTCAACCGTCATATCCAGCACGTCCGCAATGCTCTTGCCCTTGTACCTGACTTCAAGCGTCTCCCTATTGTAGCGCTTGCCGCCGCAGACCTCGCAGGGGACATACACATCCGGCAAAAAGTGCATTTCAATCTTCACCAGACCGTCGCCCGTACAGGCCTCACAGCGCCCGCCTTTTACGTTAAAGGAGAAGCGTCCTTGCGAGTAGCCGCGCAGTTTAGCGTCCTGCGTGGAGGCGAAGAGGTCGCGGATATCGTTGAACACACCAGTGTAGGTTGCGGGATTTGAGCGCGGACTGCGGCCTATCGGGCTCTGGTCGAGCGCGATTACCTTGTCAACATACTCTAAGCCCTCAATCCCGGCGCACTTGCCGGCACGCACCTTGGTGCGGTTTTTGACAGCGGCCAGTGTCTTATATAGTATCTCATTGACGAGCGAGGACTTACCGCTGCCTGATACGCCCGTAACGCAGATTATCTTGCCAAGTGGGAACTCGACATCAATATTTTTAAGGTTATTCTCGCAGGCGCCGCGCACAACCAAGCTCTTGCCGCTGCCCCTGCGCCGCTCCGCCGGAACGGGTATGCGTTTTTTGCCGCTGAGATACTGCCCGGTTATGGACTCAGGACAGGCGCAGATATCGTCAGTGCTGCCCGCCGCCACAACTTTACCGCCGTTTACGCCCGCGCCGGGGCCTATATCCACAATATAGTCCGCCGCGCGTATAGTGTCCTCGTCATGCTCGACGACAACAAGCGTATTACCGAGGTCGCGAAGCTGCTTTAACGTATTTAATAGCTTGCAGTTATCCCTCTGGTGCAGGCCGATACTCGGCTCATCGAGAATGTACAGCACACCCATCAGGCTTGAGCCTATCTGCGTTGCAAGCCTGATGCGCTGGCTCTCGCCGCCGGAAAGCGTCGCCGCGGAGCGAGAGAGCGTGAGATAGCCAAGCCCCACGTTTCGCAGGAAGCCGAGGCGGGATTTTATCTCCTTCAGGATGCGCTCGGCAATGAGCTGCTCCTTCTGATTAAGCTCCAGTGAGTCAATGAAATCAAGCGCCTTGATGACGGATAAATCGGAAAATTCGGAAATGCTCAGCCCGCCGACTGTAACGGCGAGTACGGCATCGCGCAAGCGCCGCCCTTTACAGGCCGGGCACGGGATTTCGGACATGCACTCCTCAATTTCCTGCCGCACCGACTGGCTCTGCGTCTCTCTGTAGCGGCGC
>CAUABY010000127.1 GCA_958427375.1 uncultured Eubacteriales bacterium | reverse complement strand
AGCTCGTTGCCCTGCGCGTCGTACTCGATGTTTTCCATCAGCGCGGAATCAACGCGGCTGCGCTTTTTTATCACCAGGCCTGTGCCCTGATTATTGAACACCCATATCTTATAGCCGGGGTTTTCAGGGTCTGGCTTATTGAAAATAGAGGTCTTATTCAATCGGCAGAACTTGGCGCGCCCTTCCGGGGTGTCGAGCAGGTCGCCGGGGCCGTTATAGAAAAGCTCATCCTTGACCGCCGCGTCGCGGAACGCGTCCCATTCATCGTTGGGGATATTATTTATGTCGTTTGGCTGAAGCATGCTTTTTCTCCTTCTTGTTTCATTTAGCGTTGTCCCAAGTTAAAGATATTGTAGCATGATATGTCGAAAATATCAATCCGTATTTGTCTAAACCCTCACAAACACCTGTGATTATGTGAAAAATGTCTATTGAAATTTTCCGGTTTTTGCTCCATAATAAGAGGGCTTATTAGGAGGTAATGAGTTTATGAAAAGAATTACCAGAGTTGCTCTGATTACCAGCGGCGGCGACTGCCAAGGCCTGAACGCGGCCATCCGCGGCGTCGGCAAAGCTTTATTTGAGAAGCTCGATAATGTGGAAATATTCGGTATGTATGACGGCTATCGCGGCCTTGTGGACAGCGACTACAAGTTCATGGAGCCGAAGGATTTTTCCGGCATACTTACGGAGGGCGGTACCATCCTCGGTACTTCCCGCCAGCGCTACATTCCGGGCAAGGATATTATAGACGATGAGGGCAACAGCCTCATCCCGCTCATGCGCGACACCTACAACCGTCTCAACCTCGACTGCCTTATCATCATGGGCGGCAACGGCACACAGAAAAGTGCAAAGCTCATCTCCGACGCGGGGATGAACGTTGTCACCCTGCCCAAGACCATCGACAATGATATTTGGGGCACCGACACGACTTTTGGCTTCCAGAGCGCGGTTGACATCGCCACTAATGTTATCGACTACATACATTCCACCGCATCCTCCCACGGGCGCACTTTTGTGGTTGAGCTCATGGGGCGTGACGCTGGCTGGCTCACGCTCAACGCCGGTATCGGCAGCGGCGCGGACGTTATACTCATCCCTGAGATTCCCTATGACATTGAAAAGGTCGCGGCACTCATCGAGCAGCGCAAGCGCGCCGGGCGCGGCTTTTCCATCGTGGCCTGCGCGGAGGGCGCTGTGTCCGTTGACGATGTGAAGCTTGACGAGGAGGCAAGCCGCCTCAAGAAAGAGAACAGCCGCTTCCCGACCGTCTCTTATGAGCTCGCCGCCGCGCTTGAGGCCATCACCGGGCAGGAGACCCGCGTGACCGTGCCCGGTCACTACCAGAGAGGCGGCCCTCCCTGCCCCTATGACCGTGTTCTCGCCACGCAGTTCGGCACCGCGGCCGCGAACCTCATTGTCAACAAGAATTACGGGCGCATGGTCGCAATTCAGGACAACAAGATTGTCGACATCCCGCTTGACGACGCGGCGAGCAAGACAAAGTTCCTGCCCATCGACCACCCGATGATAGAGGTCGCGCGCGATATCGGCATCTGCATGGGTGACTGAGGCGGCGCAGTAATTCTATAGCAGAACAACGCATAAACCCGGAGCTGTGCATGCAAGCACAGCTCCGGGTTTTGTTTCATTATTATGCTGTTGGCAGGCTCAGTCCCTCCGCGGGGGCTGACGCTAACATCTCTTTCAGCTTGTGCATTACATCGGGCGTCTCCCAGAGATACTGCTTGCCGCCGCTTTTTATCATCTCATCGGCCAGCAGGAAATACGCCCTGATATACTCCGCGCTCCTTTCCCAGTGCGCCGCGTTTGCCTCGCTCTGCGCCACGGGCACAAGTCCGTACCGCTCTGTAATCATATTGCTCATATACTCCGTAAACTTTATCTGCCCGTAAACGCTCAAATGCTCAGGATTATAGAAATCCACAGTATAATCAAGGCCGATATCGTCTATGCACCTGTCCAGATTCAAATACTCGAAGCCGTACTGCTGTGCAATCTCTCCCACGGCATTCGCGCGGCAGGCACGGATATACCCGTCCTCATCAATGTACTTGTGCGGGAAGCGGATAAAGACGACATTATTAAGCCCCTCGCTTTTACAGTATTCCAAAAAGTCTATCAAGCATTCTCTGGAGAGCGGCGTGATGTTCCGCCCGTCAGTTCCCTCTGGCGCGGAATACAGGGGCAGCTCAGTGTTGAGCTCCGTTATGGTGGTAACGCCCTTGAGAAGTGACGGCTTATTAAAGCCGCGCGCACCGCACACATCACGCATCGTTCCGGATTGCCTGTGGTGCTTTAGAACGGGGAACAGCGCGCTGACCTTGTCCTCCGGGCGGGCTTTTAACATAGTGTCTATCTTGTTAAGCGTCAGCGGGCTGCTCTCAAGATAGAGCTGCGCGGAGAAATTATCCATAGTCTCCAAATCGTATATGAATCCGTTCGGCTCAACAAATATAAGCTGAGGGCTTTGCTTGGAGAGGATTTCTTTTAGCTGGGATTTATATATAGTTGCAGAATTCCCCGCCACACCATAGCAGTAGCTCGTAAAGCCGCCCTTTTCATAAGCATAGGGCGGGGCATAGTCAGTATAAATCTCACTTGCGCCGAGGAAAACAACATCCACGGAGTTCTCCCGCTCCGCGTAAAAGTCGCTGATTCTGCACTGGTCATAGCCCTCCGCTTTGATAAGTATTTTTTCAGCGGCGGCACAGATAATTACTATCGGGACTATGAGCGCGAGCAGTTTTATAAACCTTGTAAAATATATCTTTTTCACTATAAACCTCCCGCGCTATGGGCACAGCAGCATTTTTAGCGTTTTGTTATTTCGCGGTTGGCAGGCTCAGTCCCTCCGCGGGTGCCGCCGCTAATATCTCGTCCAGCTTGTTCATTATCTCAGGTGTCTCCCAAAGATACTGTTTGTCGCCGCTTTTTATTATCTCATCAGCCAACAGAAAATACGCTCTGATATACTTCGCGCTCTTCTCCCAGCGCGCCGCGTTTGCTTCGCTCTGCGCCATGGGCACAAGTCCGTACCGCTCTGTGATTATATTGGTTAAATACTCTGTGGACTTTATCTGCCCATAAACGCTCAAATGCTCTTGGTCAAAGAAATCCGTGTCATAGTCAATGCCGATATCGTCTACGCATTCTTCCAGATCAATGTAATCAAACCCGTACTGCTGCACAAGCTCTTCAACGACATTTGAGCGGCAGGCCCGTATGTACGCGTCCTCATCGTTATACTTATGCGGGAAGCGGACAAAGACTATATTGTCCAGCTCCTCGCTCTTACAGTATTTCAGAAAATCTATGAGATATGACTTGTAGTGCGGCGTAAGCTCATATCCGTCAGTCCCTTCGGGCACGGCATATTTGCATGTTTCGTCATTAAGCTTTGTAATGGTAAACGCGCCTTTCAATACCGACGGGGTGTTAAAACCCAGCGCGCCGAGATTATCATACACCTGGAAGAGATGCTCGTGGTGATTCAGTATTGGAAACAGAGCAGCACCCCTGTTCTCCATGTCCGCAGTGCATACTGCCGCTATTTTATTCAGCGTAAGAGGAACGCTTTCGAGATAAGACTGTGCCGCTCGCGCGTACAGCTCTTTTACACCCAAACCATTTTCATCATATACAAAACCGTTTGGCTCAACCAGTATAAGTTTCGGACTTTGTCTGGATAGGATTTCCTTTAGCTGGGTTTTATACATCTCCGCAGAATTACTCGATACAGCATAACAGTAGCTTGTAAATCCGCCCAATTCATAGGCATACGGAGGGGCAAAATCAGCAAATACCTCACTTGCGCCGAGGAGCACGACATCTATGGAGTTCTTTTCCTCATAGTAAAAATCGCTGATTCGGCGCTCATCATACCCGTCTACCTTGATAAGTACTTTATCTGCGGCCGCACAGACAATGAATATCGAAACAATGAGCGCGAGCAGTTTTATAAACCTTGTAAAATATACCTTTTTCACTATACACCTCCCGCGCTATGGGCACTATACTGAGCTTTCATTCAAAACTGCATGTATACAAACTCTGTGCCACCCAAACCTGACACATACATTCCAAAAATGAGAATTGTAACTATTCCCACCAGGAGGAACATATACCGGAGTATGAACGGTTTTTCATCAAGCATTGCGCGTATTGAGCTGTCGCTGTGCCGCTCCTGCACAAGGCTTACTCCGAATAGGAACACGGTGCAGAGTGCGAGGAGCGCGTAATCCAGTTTATTCAGCCCCAGCTCCAAAAACTCATGCCTGAACATGCTAAGGCTCTGCTTTGTGAGCATCATGTAGAACATCACGAGCGCATCTTTTAGTGACCACGCAACATCGAAAACATAGCCCACCAAGACTATCAAAAAGGTTCTCAAAATTCTAAAGCAGTGGAACCACAGCGCCTTTACATTTATGCGCAGTTTCACGTTGGCCAGCTCGAAGAGCGGCTCAAGCAGGGTGGAGAGCATTATTATGCCGCCGTTCCACAATCCAAAAGCGACATATCTCCAGTCCGCCCCGTGCCAGATTCCCACGAGCAGGAAAACTATGAGCGAGGCGAAGCTCGTGGGCAGGACCTTTGCCACATGCGCGCCCGCCCTGCTCGCGCCAAAGCTCGTCGCCCTTATCTTCTTGCTGACATTGGTGAAACGCTTGGACAGCGCCAAAGGATAAAAGACATATTCCTTCATCCACGCGCCGAGGGTGATGTGCCAGCGCCGCCAGTAGTCGTTGATGCTGATTGAAAAATACGGGCGCTTGAAGTTTTGCACCATGTCTATGCCGAGAATCTGCGCCACGCCGCGCGAGACATCTATACCGCCGGAAAAGTCCGTGTAGAGCTGCAAGGCGTATAGCAAGATTGCAAAGCCGACCGCCGTGCCGCTGTAGGCGGTGTAATTGCCGGAAACGCAGTTTATTGCGATCAGCGCACGGTCGGCGATTACAAGCTTTTTAAAAAAGCCCCAGAGCACAAGCTCCGCCCCGTGCTTCATGCGCGTAAAGTCAACGCTGTGCGGCTCATAGAGCTGATAGGCGAGCTTATCATAAAAGCTGATAGGCCCCTGAATAATCTGCGGGAAAAAGGACACGAAAAGCGCAAGTTTAGCCAAATTCCGCTCAGCCGGGAACTTGCCCCTGTACACGTCCACCACATAGCCAACCGACTGGAAAGTGTAAAACGAAATGCCCAGCGGCAGAAACAGCTTCAGAGTGGGTGCCGACCATTCAAGCCCGAAAAGCCCCGTCAGGCTGCTCAGGCTGCCAACAAAGAAATTGCTGTACTTCAAAAAGGCCAGAATACCAATGTTTATGACAACCGCAAGCGCCATAATGCGGCGCTTTTTCCTGTCGATTCGGGCCTTATATTCCTTTTTCTGCTCCCTGTCCCAGTCCTGCTTGTGGGCTTTCAGCTCCTCCGAGGCGCGCTGGGCTATTTTATCGATAGCGAGAGCCAGATAATAGACGGAGATTGTCGTAAAAACGATAAACGCCGCGTATTTGTACCCGGCCACAAGGTAGAAAACATAGCTTGCCGCGAGGAGCACCGTCCACTGATATTTCTTAACGGGGAAAAGGAAATATACGGCGGCCGTAACCGCGACAAAGGCTATGAACTTAAAGGATGTATAGCTCAAGTGTTAATCTCCCCGTTTCAGATACTGTGTCGCGGGCATGTTAAACCATGCAGTTTGCAGTATATCTCTTAGTTTTTCAATGCCGCCATCGGCGGAATAGAGCGATACTTCCGGCAGCTCACGGCTGAGGAAGAGCGCCATGCCCTCCGTGACGGAGTATGCGCCCGTCCGGTGGAAAACAAGAATATCGCCTATTGCAAGCCCCTCAAGCTCAACATTGCGCGCAAGCACATCCGCCGTCGTGCAAAGGCTGCCGCAAAGCGTCCAGCTTTTTTTCTCGCTGTCTGTGCCTGGCGCGGCCTTAATATGCGTTATCTCAGGTATCTGCATGCCCTGAATCTGGCCGTGATACTTGAGCTGGTTCAGGCCGCCGTCAACAATGGCGTAATTTACGCCCTCATTGGTTTTTATATCCATCACTCGCGTGAAGTAACAGCCGCAGGGAGCCGCGAAAAAGCGCCCCATCTCTACACTCAGCTTGATTTCTTCTGACACCGCGCGGATTTTCCATGCCGCTTCCCGCAGCCGCTCAAGTTCAGTCTCATCAGCGTCCGGCGTGAAGTAGTCCACAGCCAGCCCGCTGCCGTATTCCAGCCGCTCAAACTCAAAGCCGTGCT
>CAUABY010000126.1 GCA_958427375.1 uncultured Eubacteriales bacterium | reverse complement strand
CAGCTTCGCCCGAAAAGCCTTGATTTTCAAGTCTTTTCTGCGGCGGTTTATTGTATTTGAGGCGGGCCTTGCCCCCTCAAGCTCCCCTGCTGCTCTGTTTTCTTTGCATTGCGGCATGGTTTTTTGACAGTCTCACACGGCAGGCAGGGGTGTACCCTGCCTGCCGCTGTCTATCAAAACATGTTTATATCTTTATCGCCAGCGCGTAAGCCGCGGCATGGACTTTAGCGAGATTTGTTGGCGTGTCGCTGTCACCGAGCTTGTAGACCTCCGGCACCTTGCCGAAAAGCGCCGTATAAAGCCCGTCATTCGGTGCGTCGCCCGTGCAGACCACAACATTGTCACAGGGGATATCAAAGCGGAAGCCTATCTTATCCGCCGCAACTACCTTGTCCTGCTCAATGGCATAGCACTTTGTACCGAGGTGCTGCACAACATTGTATCTGTGCAGACCGTGGAGCAGGCAGCAGCGGTTGCCGAACATATAGCCCGGCGCGAGCACATCTGTCATCTCAAGCAGCGTAACCTCATGCCCCTCGGAGCCCAGCTTTTCAGCACACTCACAGCCGACATCGCCGCCGCCAATAACCACTACCTTCTTACCTTCTACCTTGCGCTCGCCGCTGAGATACTCCTTGCCCGACATGACATGCGGCAGGTCAATCCCGGCCACGGGCAGCTTGCGGGGCTTCACGCCCGCCGCGCAGATAACGACATCCGGGTCCATGGCAAGCACGGAATCCACAGTGGCCTCGGTATTGTAGAGCACAGGTATGTTGTTTGCCTTTACCGTCGCCTCAAAATATGGTATAAGCGGTTTGAAGTGGTCCTTATTGAGCGGCTGCATTGCGTAATGTATCTGTCCGCCGAGCTGAGCACCCTTTTCTATAATAGTCACATCGTGGCCGCGCTTTTTCAGCACCTTTGCCGCTTCAACACCCGCAGGCCCGCCGCCGACAATGACGACCTTTTTCGGCTGCGCGGTGGGCACTATCTCATAGTGGCTGTCACTGGCCATCGCGCCGTTGCCTGAGCAGTAGCAGTGCGCGCCGGTGGCAAGCTGGTCAGAAGCGCAGACGAAGCAGCCAATGCAGGGATGGATTTCCGCGTCACGTCCCTCCTCAAGGAGCTTGACAAAGTGCGGTTCAACCACGGTGCTCTTGCCGATATAGACAAAATCGCACACATCGTCGGCAAAGGCCTGCTCTATCTCTTCCGCTTTGCGCAGGTTGCCGCCCGCTATGAACTGGGTCTTGAGCTTGTCGCCCATAATCTGGCGGGCATAGTCACGGTACATCTTCGCAAGTTTCGCCAAGGCAAAAGCCGGAGAGGCAGTCTGCGGCAGGTCGTTGTCGTCAGGCATAACCTTGGTGCCGCCGGCCATAACCTCGATTGCGTCAACGCCGAGCTCGACCAGGCGCTTGACAAAGTACATGCCGTCCTGAACCGTGATGCCATCGCCATTTAAGAGGCTGGGTTTTACGAGCAGGGCAAAGTCCTCGCCGCACTTGGCCCTTATCTTGCGGATGATGTTCTCTATGAAGCGGAAACGGTTTTCCAGACTGCCGCCGTACTTGTCTGTGCGCTGGTTGCTGTCGCTGCTGAGAAACTGCACACCGAGATAATAGCCGGTGGCGTGTATCTCAACGCCGTCAAAGCCCGCAAGCTTCGCGCGGTAAGCGCCGTCGGCGTACTTGTCCTCAATGGCCTCTATCTCAGGTATGGTCAGCTCACGCGGTGTCTCGCGCTCCACGCCGATGGTGTAGAACATGGGCATTGCTATCGGTGAGGGGCCGACCGGCTGTCCGCCGATTATCTCACGCTTTGCGCCGCGGCCGGTGTGACTGATCTCAAGCGCGATTTTTGCGCCCTCGGCATGTACAGCGTCCGCAAGCTTTTTCAGGCCCGGAATATACTTGTCGTCATCTGCGCGGAGCATGTTCGCGGTGTTCAGGCCGAGCGGCGCGTCGATGCAGGTGACCTCAACATTGATAAGGCCGAAGCCGCCCTTGGCGCGCTCAACATAGTGCCTTATGCATGTGTCGTTGACAAAGCCGCCCACCGTACTGCTCAGTCCCATTGAGGGCATGACCGAGCGGTTGCGAATTTCAATATTTCCTATTTTACCGGGACGGAACAGGCTGGGGCAATTGCATGTTGACATTTTCAAAACCTCCATATAAAATATTATTTTGTGTTATTATGCATGCGCCGGGCAGGGCAGTTTTGCGTTTTTTTGGCCGCCGGTCGTATATTTTAAGCCGTGCGTGATATTCGCCCGACGTTTGCATTGAAAATAAGGAAACAAAATAGGAGTTATAAAAATATGACAAAACAACAGGAAAAGGCCCTCAAAACCAAACATGAGATAATGGAAGCCGCGGCATCGCTTTTTGTAAAAAGCGGCTACTTCGCAACCAGCGTCAAAGATATCTGTACGCTTTCCGGCTATTCTGTCGGCGCGTTTTACGGGCATTTTTCCAGTAAAATCGAGCTTGCTGAGCAGATGTGGGTTTATATGATGACCGATAACATCTCCACCTCCGTGGAAAAGGGCAGCGCAATAAACAACCTTGATGATTTTGTGGATTACATTGTCGGCGACTCGGAAGCGCTGTCCAAAAACAAGCTCATGTACGAGCTGCACAAATTATCACACAGCTTTTCGTCCGCCTTTGCGGAGATAAGCCCTTACGCATCCCGCTACCTGTGCATGCTCTACCTCAAGATAAAGCAGTTCAACCCATCTATCTCTGAGGATATCGCCTGGTCAACCGCGAGCACCATACACGGCATCATCAATGCAAACTCACAAAAGCAGCGTGACAATAACTTCTCACGCCTCACGCCGGATGCTATGAAAACCATCATCCGTTACCTGATAATGATAAATTAATCTCTTCTTTTTAGAATTCTATTCTATAATCAAGCTTTTGTCAATATAGTTTTTTCGGCTTCATTTTTTAATTTCGTACTTTTTGCGCCATTTAAGGCTGTTCTCTTCTATACTGCGCGAAAGCAGAAATCTCCGATTCTACTCATTTTGTCCAAAGCTAAATGCGGCGTTTTAGACCTATTTTTCTCTAAAACGCCGCATTTTTGTGTCTTTTTGCCCGCTTATATTTTCATCACGCAGGAAAGGGAAATATCTATTATCGCCAAAATCTTTGTTTCTTTTTTGTCTAATCCTACAATTGACTTTATTTTGATAATATGAGATATTCTCTTCAAAGTGTAATTCGCTTTTAGAATTACATCCGATAACATTTTAACAGGAGGTCCCGACCATGGAAGCAAAAATTCAATTGGCTCCCAAGCGGAGGAACGCTCTCCTTGTGGCGATGATGCTTCAAAACTTTGCATTTGCAATTGTGAGCTTCGCCCCCGGTATCGCGCTTCCTCAAATTGTCGCCGGCTTCAATCGCAGTGCCCAGTACGCGCTCGTCGGCGTTCTTTACTCGCTCTCGCAGACCATTGTCGCCCCCATCGCCGCCTGTCTCGGCGATAAAATCGGCAGAAAGTGGATTAATGCCGGTTCAGTACTTCTCATGTGCATCGCTCTTCTCGGCACCTTCCTTGCAAAAAGCTTCAGCATGTTTATCATCTGCTGGACGCTTGCCGGTGTCTGTGTAGGCGGCTTTGTCACCGGCCCCTACCTCATTATGATGGACATTTTTGAGAAAGAGCGCTGGGGTAAAAATTCCGGATATCTGGCAAGCATTATGGCCGCCGGCATGATGCTCGGCCCCATTGTGGCCGGCTTTATCGTTGACGCCGGCTTCCTGCATGCCGTGTATCTGCTCCCTATCCCCTTCTTTGCAATTTCCGTCATCATCCAGCTCATCTGTTATCCCAATGTCAAGGGTGTCGGCGCGCTGAAGTTCGACGGGCTCGGCGTTTTGTATCTGGCGCTCTCCGTCACCGCCTTTGTCATCATCCTCAACTTCGGCGGCACCAGCTTCCCATGGCTGTCGGCAACCACCCTTGTGCTTCTGCTCGTCTTTGCGCTGTTCCTCTTCCTGCTCATCAAGCGTGACACCAGGATTGAACAGCCCGCTGTTGAGCTCAACGCCCTTAAAAACCGCTATGTTCTCGGCGGCTCCCTCATAAACTTCTTCTATTCCGGCTATCCCGTGCTCACCGCGGGCTTCCTTGTCTACTTTGCCCAGGCCGTACTTCGGACCTCCGCTGTCAGCAGTTCCACCCTCATCCTGCCGCAGGTCATAGTGTCCATTATCCTGCCGCAGATTATCGGCCCCTGGGCGGGTAAAGAGCCGCGCCGCTACCGCACTATGCTCATCATCATGGGCATCTCCGGCGCTATCACGCTCATAGGCATCTCGCTCATGCAGGCAGGCAATTCCATGGTCATCCTCTATGCGCTCATGGCTGTCGGCGGCATCGGCTACACCGCTTTCACCACCTGTATCACCCCTTACGTTTCCATGAATGTTCCCCCGCAGACCATCGGTGCGGCAAGCGCCTGCCTGAAGTTCTCCAATCTTCTCGGTGTCACGCTCTGCTCCTCCATCTTTGGTCTTATCCTCGGCGTATACGGCGCAAACTTCCCGCTCGGCATCTCGCGCGTGTTCCTCGTCGGCGGCATACTCTCCGCGGTGGTCACTGTGCTTGCGATTATCCTGCTCAAGCCCGCGAAGTCTGAAGCCTGAGCTGGCGCGCGGCGCCTCACTTTTACTCTTAAAAATCTAAAAAATAAAAGGAGAAAATACTATGAATAACAGCAGAATGCGCTGTGAGGGCAAGATTGCCGTTGTCACCGGCTGCACTGCCGGCATCGGCCTTGCGACCATCACAAAGATAGTTGAAGAGGGCGGCGAGGTCTACATGCTCGTGCGAAATGTAGAGAAAGCCAAGCCCATCGCCGAAGAGCTCAACGCGAAGGGCCCCGGCCGCGTGGCCGACATCATCTGGTTTGACGCCTGCGAGATTCCCACCATTGAGCCCGCGATAAAGGCCGCCTATGAGAAAGCCGGCAGAATAGACATGTTCCTCAACAATGCCATCGGCACCTGCAAGGTTCCGCAGTCTGAGAACCTGACCGTCGCCGAGACCAGTCGCGAGGCCATGACGGGGCTCATCGAGGGTACGCTGGGCGTGAGCGCGGAGTGCATGCGCGTTGTCATCCCGCTTATGATAGCGAGCGGCGGCGGCAGCATAGTCAACACCGGCTCTACCACCGGGCTTCAGGCCGACACTACCCGCAGTTACTATGGCATAGGCAAGTCGGCGGTACATATGCTGACGAAATATGTTGCCTTGCAGTATGGCCGTCAGGGCATTCGCTGCAACGCTGTTCTCCCCGCGTTTACTCTCGGCGAAAAAACCCTGAAAATTATGGGACAAGAGTTCTGCGACGCGTGGCTCAAACACGCTTACATCAGGCGTCCCGGCAGACCTGAGGATCAGGCAAACGCAATAATGTTCTTCCTCACTGACGACTCCGCGTGGGTCACCGGTCAGCTTCTATCTGTTGACGGCGGCTTTGGCTGCGGCAGTCCCATCTTTGGCGACGTTCTCGGCGGCTGAGCCGTCAGGGATGTTTTGCCAAGACTGATTGTAAATCTATATTCACGAAGCCCCGGCCGAAAGGCTGGGGCTTCGCATTACATTAATATAATAATCTTCACAGGCTTCAAAACGCGGCAGGAAAAAAGATGCGTTTTGACTTTTGCAGGTATCGGCAGAAGCTATCAGCATTCTGCGGATTGTACCGCACTGAGCATATAATCTTTTGCAATTATAATGAAATATTGATAGCATCGGCAGACAAGAGCACACACGCCTCAGCGTATTTCATAGCGCAAGCTATTTCACATACCGCAGGCACACTTCACAAATCCCGTAAGGGATTTCAGCTTGTCAAAAAAGTCTTTTTTGACTTTTTTGACCGCTTCAGCCGCCGAGCATTTTGATGGTATCAAAATACTGCTTCGCCCGAAAAGCCTTGATTTTCAAGTCTTTTCTGCGGCGATTTATTATATTTGAGGCGGGCCTTTTCTCGCTGCGGCTCGGTCACGGCGCGGCTCTGACCTGCCCCCGGCAGGTCATTCACTCCCGCTCCCCTCGAATCCCACGATTACACTATAAGTCAAGCCCACGTCCACCCAAACCGAAGCCCAGTGCAGCGGGTTCGGTTTGGAAGCGAAAAACAGCCCCGTCCGGCTAAGAAGCCTCGCCATGGGCGGGGATTCGTGCCAAAAGGGGCTGTTTTGAGCTGGCGCAGCGGGTGGGATTCCTCGCCTGCGGGCGAGCCAGGTCGCGGCTCTGACCTGCCCCCGGCAGGTCATTCACTCCCGCTCCCCTCGAATCCCA
>CAUABY010000125.1 GCA_958427375.1 uncultured Eubacteriales bacterium | reverse complement strand
GACGGCGTGTTCGCGGGAGTGGGCAGTGTACTGAGCTTTCTGCCCATCATCGTGGTGCTGTTCTTCTTCCTCTCCATACTTGAGGATACCGGCTATATGGCGCGCATCGCCTTTGTCATGGATAAGCCGCTGAGAAAAATCGGCCTCTCCGGGCGCAGCTTCGTGCCGATGCTCATCGGTTTTGGCTGCTCGGTGCCCGCAATCATGGCTACACGCACAGTTTCATCCGACAGGGACAGGAAAATGACCATAATGCTCACCCCGTATATGAGCTGCTCTGCCAAAATCCCGATATACACCGTGTTTGCCGCGGCTTTCTTCGGGCGTCACAGCGGCCTGGCGATGATTTGTATTTATGTCCTCGGCATAGCCATCGGCATCGTCGTTGCGCTTATCTTGAAGTCCACGGCCTTCCGCGGCAACCCTGTGCCCTTTGTCATGGAGCTGCCGAACTACCGCATGCCCTCTGCAAAGAGCGTGGGCCTGCTGCTCTGGGAAAAGGCGCGCGACTTCTTGGAGCGCGCGTTCACGGTCATCTTCCTCGCAACCATCATAATCTGGTTCCTACAGACCTTTGACACGCGCCTCAACGTTGTTGCTAATAGTGCTGACAGTCTCCTTGCGCTGATTGGCCAGTTTATTGAGCCTATCTTCAAGCCGCTCGGCTTTGGTGACTGGCGTATGGTCACGGCGCTCATCTCCGGCTTCACGGCGAAAGAGGCCGTTGTCTCCACCCTTGCCATATTGCTCAATACCAGCATGGCGAACCTCGGCGTGACGCTTACCAGTGTGTTCACAACCGCCTCCGCGGCAAGTTTCATTACATTCGTGCTGCTCTATACCCCCTGCATCGCGGCGGTGTCCACCATCAGGCGCGAGTTTGGCTCCACGCTCAAAACTGTCGGCGTGGTGGTGTTACAGTGCGCGGTGGCGTGGGCCGCGGCCTTTGTGGTGTTCAAATTGGCACTTTTGATAGTTTGATTTTTGGTAGTGTGCGAATATGAACCTTGTTGATGTTTTAATCATAGCCCTTGTCGCGGCCTGCGTTGTCTTAGCCCTGCGCCATGTCCGCAAAAAAGGCGGCGGCTGTACCGGTAACTGCGCCGACTGCCGCTCGCGCGGCAGCGCGCATTGTGATAAGAAAAAGTGAATTTAAAGCTTAAACCCCCACACGGCTTCATTTACCGTGTGGGGGTTGAAATTTTAATTATTAGTTTTTTATAATCATCAGCCCCGCGCCGGGCTTGGCGCTCTGCTTCGTGGGCAGCTCGGCGATAAAGCTGATGCGCCCGTCCGCCCATTCGGCGCGGATTTTCCCGCGGTGCGCCTGAATTATGCCCTCCGCTATTGAAAGCCCCAAGCCGAAGCTCCCGTCGCGCGAGCGCGCTGTCAACGCGGTAAAAGCGCGTGAAGAGGTTTTCAAGCTGCTCAGGAGATATCTCCTCCGCCGCGTTTGACACGCTTAGGCAACAGCGGCGCGAATTCACCGCGCGCAGGCTGAGGCGCACCTCACTTTGCGGCAGGGCGTATTTCTGCGCGTTGTCAAGCAGAATGCCGAGAAGCTGAGATAGCTGCTGTGCGTTTCCGGCCACAGTAATTTCAGGCTGAATCTCACTTGCAAGTGTCAGCTCCTTTTCAAAAAACAGCGGCTCAAAGGGCAGAAGCGCCCTCTCTGTGAGCTGGCTGAAGTCGAGCGGGATGAGCTCCGCGCGCTTTTCGCCGCTCTCCACGCGCGCAAGCTCCAGCAGCCACTCCACGAGCGCGCGCATCTGGCGCGAAATGGTGAGTATGCTTTCGGAAAACTGCCGCCTGTCCGCCCCGGTGCTGTCCGCGCTCTGTAAAAGCTCGGCGTTTGTCATAATTACGGCGAGCGGGGTTTTCAGCTCGTGCGAAGCGTCGGATACGAACTGCCGCTGCTTCTGCCACGCCGTGTCCACGGGCTTCACCATCCAGCGTGCGAGCAGCACGCTTATACCCGGAAAGGCGAAAATGCACAGCGCGCCGAGAGCCGCACAGTCTCATCGCCGCGGAGCAGCGTGCAGGAGGAGAGGTCGAACGAGGTGTTTCCCATCGTCAATCCGTTTACCTCCCTCCCTTGGCGGCGGAGAAGCGCGTTTATGCAGGTTAAAAGCTCGCGCGAGTCAAAGGGCTTTGTCAGGTAGTAGTCTGCCCCGGTGTTCAGCCCCCTGATGCGGTCTCCAAGCTCTGAGCACGCCGTCAGCATCAGAATCGACACCCCGCAGCGGCTGATTTTCACCCTGCGCGCAACCTCAAAGCCGTCAATTTTCGGCGTCATCACGTCGAGTATCAAAAGTCAGGGGCATAGGCCGTGCCGTCCTCGCTGTCGTATACGCACTCCACGCTGAAGCCCTTGTGTGTCAAAAGCCTGCGCAGGGAATCGGCCAAAAGCTTTTCACCCTCAATAATCAGTATTTTCATTTTCAAGTCTCTCCTAATAAGCCCGCGGCTGTGTTTTGCCATTATAATACCTCCACTTGCTGAACGTAAGCTGAAAGTCCGTGTGTTTACAAACATTTAATCACTTTTTAAGCCTGCGCTAAGCAAGCCTCCGTATCATTTGACCGTGACAGAAAAAACCGCGCGTCAGCCTGTGCGCCTCCCTGTATATATAAAATATATGAGCCAGCAGGGGGAGAGCCTCGCAAAGCGGGATGACGCGGCGTTAATAATAAATTACTGAGGGCGTGGTTCGTCATTTTGAACCACGCCACAGACAATTGTTTGTTCATTCGCTGAACGAAAAAACAAATAAATTTCACTAAAAACGCATGAATTTTGTAGCCAATATGTTTTAATTGTGGTATACTTTGGCAAGCGAATAAACTTAATGTTATGTTAATAAACTAATTTGTCAAAACTGTTGACAAATTAGTTTATATAATATATATTATAAGCAAAGGAGCATAGCCGTGAATACTGAGAAAGCTACAAACCTTATAGACATGCGTGCGTCGAACGTCCTGTTAATCCTGAATATCCTCCGCAAGGAGCCCTGTTCCAGAGCAAGGCTTGCGAAAATGACGGGGCTTTCCCGCTCTGCCGTTACGATTATTATTGATGATTTACTTCAGCGGGGCGTTGTTGAGGAGACAGGGAAATCCAAAAACGGCACGGGCAGAAAAGCGTTGGACTTGAGAATCTGCTCCGACGCCGCGTACGTGATTGGCATACATTTGAAAAGCCAGATGTATGGAATAGGCCTTTTTGATTTTGACGGAAAGCTGCTGTATTTGGAAAGCAAGGACTATGACGAGAATTTTGCGTCCTCCGCTCAGCTGATAAAAATTGCGAATGATATTGCCACCTTGGTGGGAAAAGAAGGAATTCCCAGTGAAAAGGTGCTTGGTGTGGGAATCTGCGTCAGCGGCCCGGTGGATGTGGAAGCGGGGAAAGTCATCAGACAGACCTCGGTATGGCATGAAATTGAAATTGTAAAGATACTTGAGTCCATATTGCCGTGGAAGTGTTTCATTGAAAACAGAAGCAACGCGCGGGCCGTATATGAAAAGCTATACGGTAAGTGCAAAGAATTCAACAGCTTCATTTTCTTTAAAGTTGATGAATCCGTGGGCGGCGCCATCGTGTATAAGGATGAGGTGCTGAGCGGCTTCGGCAAATTCGGCAATGAATTTGGACATATGAGCATAAAGCATGACGGCGAACGCTGTGAATGCGGCAATTACGGCTGTCTGGATATGTATGCCTCCATTCCGTCCATTTTGAAGCAGTATTCCCAGCTGCATATGAGCTCGTGGGAAGAGGTTGTCAACGCGGCCTATGACGGAAATGCTGCTGCCATTCAGGCGTTAAGGCAGGAGGCCGAGTATATTTCCACCGGCATTGTAAACCTGTGCAATATTTTTGAGCCGGAGGCCATTGCGCTTGCTGGCGATATATCTTACAGACCAAGCCTTCTCCTTGCGCTGATTGGGGAAAATGTGTCTGTACGCCATATTTTAAGAAATGTGTTCAACTCCAAAATAGTTGTGACGGAGCAGATTGATTCCATCAACCTCAGATCCGCGGCCGCCATAGTTGTTGAGGAGTTCTATCAGGGAAAAATCGCCTTTTTCTAAGGAGAATTAATATGGAGCAGCTTAGTGTCTTGCCGGTATCCTTTTTCTCCCTCCTGTCATCCGGGGAAATGACTGCGGAGCAGTGGGCAAAGATGGGGAAAAAATATGGCCTTTCATATGTGGATTTTCCCAACTGGGCATTCAGAAATCATATGCCCGCCTACCTGCGGCAGCAGAAATATCTTCTGGATTCAATCGGCATACGGGTCGGCTCCATAGGCACGCATTCGGATTTGACGAATCCGGACAGCATGCAGAGAAAGCGCGAATTGGATTATCTGCGGTATGATATTGCCTTGGCTTCCGAAATGGGCGCGGGCTATGTCCGCGTGACGGGCGGTCAGGCTCACCCCGGCCTTGAGCTTGAGCAGGGGCTTGACTACATAAGCGAGGGGCTGAGCAGGGCGGCGGAGACGGCCGCGGAATACGGTGTGATTTTGGGCGTGGAAAACCATGGCTTTCCAAGTGCGTGGATTTATGATGATTTTTCTCACGATGTTAAGGTGTTCCGGAAACTTAAGGAGCGGCTGAATCAAATCGGTGCGGGGATTAATTTTGACAGCGCAAACGCAACCGGATGTGGAATTGATGCTGTAAGTTTTCTGGAAGAGATATATGACAGTGTGGTTTCTGTCCATATTGCGGACACAATAAGTGACAGAACAACAGTGCATACCGCGCTCGGAGCGGGGATATGCCCGATAAAAGACGTGTTGAAGGTCCTGCATGACCGTTCCTTCACCGGCCTCATCTCCATTGAGGAGGATTCAAAAAATGGTGAAGCAGGCGTCTTTCAGGCGGTTGAGCACGTGAGGGGAATTTGGAATTCCTTTTCATCACCGAATTCGTCAGGTATATGCGCGCGTACCTGTATGAATACAGAACAAAAATAGGAAGGAGAAAAAATGAAAAAACTACTTTGCTTGATTTTGGCATTGGCTATGGCCTTCAGCCTGTGTGCCTGCGGAGGTTCAAAATCTTCGACAACCAGTGCTGACAATGCCGCGGCGCCGGAAGGCGGAGTGGCGGCGGATGACACCGTAACAATCAGCGTTTGGTCCGGATATCCGGATCAGCAGGAATGGTTTGACTGGCTTGTTCCGGCCTTTGAGGCTGAAAATCCCAACATAAAGGTTGAGCTGACGTCATTCCCGATTGCCGACTTTGAGACCAAGGTGTTCGCGGCTATTCCCGCAGGTACCTGTGCAGATGTGATCACCATCAACCCCAGCTATGTCTACTCTTTTGCCGGTGCTGGTAAATTTGCAGAGGTTCCCGATGAACTCAAAGAGCTTGTTAAAAGCGGAATATACGATGAGGCTGTTGTAAAGGAATGCTCTTATGACGGTGAGGTCGTCTGCGTACCGCACATGCTCTCCAACGCCGCGTGGTTTTATAATATGCAGTACTTTGAGGACGCGGGTCTGGTCGACGCAAACGGCGAGCCCATCCTCCCCACCAGCATGGAAGAAGTGATTCAGACTGCGGACAAGCTTGCCAAGCGTGATGCAAGCGGCAAGCTCACCAATTCCGGCATATCCCTTCGCATTACCGGCGCAAACAGCGGCACCTGCGAGAAATGGTGGGTCCTCCTTATGCAGTATGGCGGAACGCTTCTTGACGAGGTCAGCGATGGCAAATATGTTGCCGGATATAATAATCAGGCCGGCTTTGACACCATGCGCTTCTATCTGAGAAATCTCTATGAGTACGGCTCCGACAACTATGAGGTGGAGCATGATACCGGCGCCTTTATCGCCGGGGAGACGGCGATGTTTGCGAGAGAGGCAAGCGTCATCGTTGAGGCTGCCAAGCATCCTGAGCTCAGATACGGCACTTTCCCCATGTTCAATGCCAACATTGCAATCACAAAGTCTTGGTACGTGCTGGATAATGGCAGCTCTGCCAGGGAAGAGGCCGCGTGGAAGTTCATTGAGTTTGCCAACAGCGAAGAGAGCATGGTTAATTTCCACCACTTGGGCGGTTACCAGCCGGCCCGCAAGGACTTGGATGTTGACACCCTCGTTGCCGGTGTGGACCAGCGTGAAGCCTTCTTCAAGAGCTTTGATAAGGTGTACACCTATGTGGCGATTGATGAGTTCCAGGAAATCATGGTAAAGATGGCGGACAGGCTGCTGGGCGCTTATGAAAATCAGAATCTTCTTACAGATGATGATGCTCTCTGGAAGTTCCTCGGAGAGATGGCGGATGAGACCAATGCCCTGCTGAGAGAGAATGGGCATTACGGCGGCTGAAT
>CAUABY010000124.1 GCA_958427375.1 uncultured Eubacteriales bacterium | reverse complement strand
CTCTCAAAAGCAAATATGCTGAAAGAAGCGGCCAAAAACAGCCGCTTCCCTCAGTTTATGGAGTGAATTATGGAATTATCTGCGGTAGTTGTCGCCGTTGTAGCTGTCATCGTCGTACTCGGAGTAGTCACGGCTGCTCTTCTTGCTTCCGCCCTTTCTAAGCAGGAAGAATACGCCCACGCCGATTGCGGCGGCGGCCAGAACCATTGCGATAACGGGCCAGAGAATGGAGATGGAACTCACGCCCTCGTCCTCGTCCTTGTCGTTTGCGTTATCGGTGGGAACGGGGGAGGCGGTAGTGGCAGGCGCGGTGTAGGTTACAGCGACAGGGCTGGAATAGACAACCTTGCTGGTGTGCGTACCGTCGGTCGACCATACGCCGACATAGTAGTACTTGGTACCGGAAATAGTGTCGGGCTTGTAGCTTTCGGACTGCGCGCCGCCGATGGCTGTGCCGTTTGCGTTGCTGTTGGTGTCGTTGCGGTACCACTGGTACTTAATCGTCACGTTGCTGTCCGCGGCGGCGGGAGCGGCGGTGACGGACAATGTCGTGGTCTCACCCTCGCTGAGCACCGCGCCCACAGGCTGGTTGGAGATGCTCGGCGCGTCAACGCTTTTGTCGCCGGTATTAGGAGCCGCGCTTGCGCTGGGGCTCGGACTGGGGCTTGCGCCGGGGACATAGCCGGAGGGCTTGGGAGAGGTGGTCGTGCCGGAGGAAGAACCAGAGCCGGTGCTTGCGCCCGCGCCATTCACGCGGATGACTGCGCCGGTGGTGCAGACAAAGGTTTTGCCATCGGAGCCGATGAACTTGCATTCGACAGACCAGCCGTCCATAGATGCGGGGATGTTGGAGAGCGCGAGGGTATCAGTGTCAGTGCCGGAAACGTTAAGCCCGCGGAAGTAGCCGGCGGCGTCCTTGGCGTTGATAGTCTGAGTGGTGTCTTTGCTGACAAGGCGCCATACAAAGGAGCTTGCGTTGTCAGCGCGGGCAACGAACAGTGCCGAGCCGCCCGCGTTAACGGTCTCGCCGGTGGGGTTCTTGGTTATCTTGAGCTGGCCGTCATTGTAGGTCACGGCGACGATGTTGGAGTAAACCGCCTCACTTGTCTGCGTGCCGTTGGTGGCAACTACACCGACAAAGTAGTAGTATGTAGAGTTGACAACGGGGGTGGTGAAGCTGCTTGCGTTGGAGTTGGAAATCTGCACGGCGTTTGCGCCGTTGCTCTTGGTGCTGTAGAACCACTGGTAGACAAGAGACACGCCGTTGCCAAGGTTAGGGCAGGTCACGCCCACGGAGAGGGTCGCGGTCTGGCCGGGGAGAAGCTTTGCGCCAACCGGCTGCTGGGTGATGGTCGGCTTGCTCAGCCCCACGGAAACCGGAACGGTGGGGGAGGGAGAGGGAAGGGTGTTTGTCGCGGTGATGGTGCAGGAAATACTGCTTGATATCTCCTGACCGCCAACAGTGCCGTATGCTGTGCAGGTGATTACATCATTGCCGTTTATTTGAGCCATGATGGAAGTACCTTCTGCAATCTGAGTGTTGTTTGCTGCCGATGTCCACAAATATTTAATGTCGGAGTCGCCTGTAACGCCGGTGTTGTAGACCGCCTCGGCACTCAAGCTTATTGTGTCGCCGACATTGCAGGTCTTGCTGGAATCAAAAACCTTGGTGAAAACAATCCTGTCGTCAGCGTAAGCCGGTACCGCCAGCGCGAATACCAGCGCGGTGGCCAGAGCCACACAGAGAATAGTTCTCAGTAAATTCTTTTTCATTTCTACATCCTCCTGAAAGGTTACATAATATTATACAATACGATACGACGCTTTGCAACAGCAAAAAATGTTTTTCCTACAAATATGCCAAAAATTAAATATTTTTCTGTTTTTACAGGATATATATGAAAACTACAAAAAAACCATAGAGTTTACATAAATTTATGGCTTTTTCTTACCGCCGCGCCCGGCGCCGGGGGCGGCTCAGTTCGGCTGAATGTTTTGGCGGGGACTTGCGCCCCGTTTTATCTGCCGTGCCCTTTATTTATCCTGCTGTCGATATAGACGGAATAAAAACAGAAAAGTTGCATATTTTCAAAAAAATTTTTCAGAAAATTTTTCCGGGGAGATATATAATGTCTCCCCGGACTTTTTGCCTGCCGTATATTCAATTATATTGTATGCACCTTGCGGGCGAAAGCATTATTGCGCGCCTTGAACCTCAGCCCTCACTGCTATCCCAAACCATTGTGTATTCAGCTTCACCAGTGGCCTCGTCGCGCCCTTCGGAGAGAGCGTGAAAACCCTCCCGCAGATAGAAAGCCTCGGCGCGCTCATTTTTCACATATACACTCAGCGAGAGGTGTCGGTGCCCCCGCTTTGCATAGTCCAGAAGCTTCCTGCCAATACCGAGCGAGCGGTGACTTTCGTCAACGAATATTCCCGCAATGCAGGAATCCATAAGCCCGATGAAGCCCACTATCTCCCCGGCGGATTCATAAACCCAAACTTCCGCCGCCGCCATCTGCCCTTGAACCATGTCAAAATTATTCTCCCAGTATTCTCTGGGGATGAAAGAGTGCGCGCCGATATTCCCGTTCAGCCAAATCCGCATGACCTGCTCAATATCCGCCGCCTGAAATTTCCTTATCATAAACTTACCTCTCTTGTATTTATAATATACATTATATTCAGTTTCACACACCAAAGTCAATAGCCGCGAAACGTGTACATCCTGCCCACGCGTACCCGCCGCAATTGCCGGATTGCAACGCGGGACACGGCAATCAATCCACAGAAAGTTAAGGAAAAACACCTTGCGCTGAAAAAACACCACAATATAATATATACGATATACGCAAAATCACATTAGCACATTAGCGGGAAGGGGCGGTGAAGCTGATGTATAACCCACAGCTTGAAACCTTTATCAAAACGGCGGACGCGGGCAGCTTTAACAAGGCGGCGGAGCTCGCTTATATTACGCCGACCGCGGTCATCAAGCAGATAAATCTCCTGGAGACCGAGCTTGACGTGGAGCTCTTTGAGCGCACACACCGGGGCTTGAAGCTGACCAGGGCGGGCATGTCGCTGTATAATGACGCGAAGTATGTAATCCAGTACTGCCGTGACTCCGTGACCCGCGCAAAAAACGCCATGCAGGAGAGCGGATATGTAATCCGCATCGGCACCTCACCCATGACGCCCGCGCAGATTCTTGTGGAGTTCTGGCCGAAAATCCACGCCCTCTGCCCGGAAATCAAGTTCCAGCTCGTGCCCTTTGAGAATACCCCGCAAAACGCCCGCGAAATCCTGAAAAATCTCGGACAGAATATTGACGTTGTCACTGGCATTTTTGATGAGACCCTGCTAAACGTGCGAAACTGAGCGGGATTTGAGATATCCAGACAAGCCATCTGCCGTGCGGTGTCCATCCACCACCGCCTTTCGGACAAAAACCGCCTCAGTGTTGAGGATTTGTACGGGGAAAACCTGATGCTCATGCACCGCGGCTGGAGCCAATATGTGGATCTCCTGCGGGATGATATCTGGCAGAACCACAGCGATATAAATATAGTGGACTTTGACTTTTACAGCGTGGATGTTTTCAGCCGCTGTGAAAACACCGATGACATTTTGATGGCGGTTCAGGCATGGGAGAACGTGCATCCGCTGCTCAAGGTCATCCCCGTGGATTGGACGCATTCTATCCCCTATGGCCTTCTCCACTTGCCGGAGCCGTCGGAGAGCGTACAGCGCTTTCTCACCGCGGTCAAAACGGTGCTCAACAAGTAAAAACCCGCGGGTATAAACTGCTGAACGAATCGAGACTTCAAAAGAAGCCTCGATTTTTTTATACTGTAGGCACGAAGAGGATAGATGCGCCGATGAAAAGAGCAGCGGCGGGATTATTAAGCGCCGTGCTTGTGCTTGCACTCAGCGCCTGCGCGGGTGCGGCCAGAGCAGATAAAGATTCGGAGGTTCAGAATATGCCGACAAATGATACGATAAGCGCGGCTGGCGCGGCGGAGAGCTATACTGTTGATACTCCCGTAGCCGACGTGATAAGTGACCCGGCCTTTGAAGATTACGGCAGGCTGATTTTCCCCGTGAACTCCGTCTACTACAGAGGCAGCACGCTCGGCGGTTTGCAGCTCACGTGGTATAGCAATATAGACCCCGACAAAACCGTGGAAATTGCCAACTACATGAAAGACCATGCCGAGGCCGGGGACAAAATCTTTTAAGATTTGTTTTATTCTCTTGTATTATGGTGCGCGCAATATTATTATATAGGCTGCAAACGCGCAATCATTAGGCAAACCTGCGGCGGGCAGAGTGCGGCAGGGGAAAGGTCAGGCATGAAAAGCGTAAAACTGCACGGGGCAAGCCAAAACCAAATCAAGATTATCGCGGCAGTTTCCATGGTGGCCGATCATGTCGGCGCGCTTCTTCTCCCGCAGGTGCAGATTCTGCGCATCGTGGGGCGCCTGGCATTCCCGCTCTTCGCCTTTTTCGTGTACGAGGGCTTTCACTATACGCGCAGCGAAGTCAAATACTTCCTGCAAATGTTCGCGCTCGGCAGCGCATGCGGCGCGGTCTACTATTTCTATACCGGCGCGCTTTTCGGAAATGTGCTCATCACCTTTTCAGCATCCATCCTGCTCTTAGCCGCCGCCGCGTTCTTCCGCGAGAGGATAAGCGGCGCGGCGAGAGACAAAATACTCGGCGCACTGCTGATGCTCGGCGCTTTTGCCGCCGTGTATGTGCTCTGCCTCTTTGTTGAAATTGATTATGGCTTCTGGGGCGCGGCGCTCCCGGTGTTTGCCGCGCTTGCCCATGGACACGCAAAAAGCGGCACCGCGGATAAATATATAGTCCTTGCAAGCTTCGCGCTCGGCCTTCTCATTATGTGCTTTAATGTAAATCAGCTCGGCGCGGTCCAGTTTTACAGCCTCCTCTCCCTGCCGCTTTTAGCCCTCTATAACGGACAGCGGGGCAGACTGAAAATGAAATCATTCTTCTACTGGTTTTACCCCGCCCACCTCGTCGCAATCCAGCTTGCGGCACTCCTTATAAACAGATGACGCACAGATAAGCTTTCCTCCGCAAACCCTCCCACAGCGCGGTGTAAATTGTTGACAGGACAGAATACTTGTGCTATAATTTCATTATGTATGCGTAGGAAAAGGGAGTACGCGCGCAAAGCACAGCCTCTGTGCAGGCTTTGTCTCCTTAGCTTAAACACTCCTTCATCATAACAGCGCCATGTTGTTGATAAGGGGTGTTTTTTGCTTATTATGCGATTGTCAGGGGTGGGCAGGATGCAGAAAATTACAGAGAGAAAAAAACTAAGCTCGTTTCAGATAATAAGCATCAGCTTCACCGGGGCGATTTTGCTGGGCGCGCTGCTGCTCATGCTGCCGCTTTCCAGCAGCTCAGGCACATTTACGCCCTTTTTGGACGCGCTCTTCACCGCCACCTCCGCCGTCTGCGTAACTGGACTTATAGTCCATGATACCGCAGCATACTGGTCAAGCTTCGGGCAGGGCATCATTCTGCTGCTCATACAGGTCGGCGGTATGGGCGTTATCACCGTCGCCGTGATCCTCGCCACCATTTCAGGCAGAAAAATTTCGCTCATGCAGCGCAGTACACTGCAAGAGGCCATTGCCGCGCCTAAGGTCGGCGGCATTGTCCGCCTTGCCAAGTTTATAGTCAAAACAGCGCTTATAATTGAGCTCGCGGGCGCGCTGATAATGATGCCAACTTTCTGCCGGGACTTTGGCCTGCGCGGCGTGTGGATGGCGGTGTTCCACGCCGTCTCCGCTTTCTGCAACGCAGGGTTTGACCTTATGGGCGTTCGCGCGCCCTTCTCCTCGCTCACAAGCTATGCCGCGGACCCGGTTATCAATGTAACCATAATGCTCCTCATCGTTATCGGCGGTATCGGCTTTCTCACATGGGACGATATACGCACCAATAAATTTCATCTCAAGCGTTACCGCATGCAGAGCAAGGTCATTCTCAGCACCACCGCCGTGCTCATCGTTCTCCCGGCAGTTTATTTCTTTTTCCTTGAGTTTTCGGGGCTTGATATGCGTGAGCGGGTGCTCGTCTCACTTTTCCAGTCGATTACGCCGCGCACAGCCGGCTTTAATACTGTGGACTTCAATGTGCTCAGCGAGGCCGGGCGCTTCATCATCATCCTGCTGATGCTCATTGGCGGCGGCTCCGGCTCCACCGCGGGCGGTATGAAAACAAATACCGTCGCTGTGCTCTTCGCAACTGCTGTCGCGACATTTTTACATAAGGAACACGCACACTTTTTTGACCGCAGAATAGATGATGACGTGGTTAAAAATGCAGTTACCCT
>CAUABY010000123.1 GCA_958427375.1 uncultured Eubacteriales bacterium | reverse complement strand
AATTATACGCCTACACAGCTCGCCGCGCGCCTCGTCATTGCGGAGCATATCCTTTTTCAGCGTCATCAAGAGCCTGTGCTCGTCGCTGTCGGCAACTTGCGCCGTGGCGAATTCTATATCAATCAGGTTTTTGCCGAGGGTGCCGGAGAGCGTTTTCTTAAGAATGTTCAGGTACATTTCAGCCTCGTCATGCGTCAGAAGGCCGAAAGATGTGTCAAACTGAGAGATAATCTCCCTGGCAGAGTTTACATAGCAGCCATAGATGTTGGACACGGCGTTTTTGTCGAGCTTCCAGCGGCGGCGTATCTCGTTTAGTTCCTTTTGGTTCATGGATGAAGTCTCCTTGTAAGAGAGGTGAATTTTGCTGTCACAGTATAAGCTAATTTTACTGGATTGGCAAGGAAAAGATGTAATATTCACGGATTGCTCATTGAAATTTTCGCGCATGGGCGTATAATCATTCTGTTATGTATATTTAAAAGGAGAAAAAAGGAGGAAAAGAATGAGAGCAATAGTCAGTGTGTTTGCAAAAGATGCCAAGGGCATCACCGCCTATGTTGCGGCACTTTTAGCGGAGCGCGAGATAAATATACTCGACATCAGCCAGACTCTTATGCAGGAGTTTTTTGCCATGATAATGCTTGTGGATTTGAGTGACTGCACCGAGCCGTTTGATGAGCTTGCGCGCGGACTCAAGGCCAAGGGTGAGGAGCGCGGGCTTGATATCCACATACAGCGTCAGGATATCTTTGACGCAATGCACCGCATATGAGCTGACGGGGGCGTACATATGAGTTACCTTATCAACAGCAGTGAAATTTTACAGACCATAAACATGATAAACCAGCAGCATCTTGACGTGCGCACTGTCACCATGGGCATAAGCCTTTTAGACTGTGCCGACAGCGACATGAACAGATGCTGTGAAAAGGTGTATGACAAAATATGCCGCAAGGCGGATAAGCTTGTTGAAACGGGCTGTGCCATCGAGCGGGAATTTGGTATACCCATAGTCAATAAGCGCATATCCGTCACGCCGATTTCCATGGTCGCGGCAAGCTGCACGCAGAATGACTATACGCCGCTTGCACTCGTGCTCGACAAGGCAGCGTCTGTGCTCGGCGTTGACTTCATCGGCGGCTTCAGCGCCCTTGCCCACAAGGGCTTTACCGACAGCGACAAGCGCCTTATTAATTCCATTCCGCGCGCACTTACGGAGACGAAGCTTGTCTGTTCAAGCGTAAACGTCGCCTCAACAAGAGCGGGAATAAATATGGACGCGGTGGCTGTCATGGGCCGCATAATCCGTCAGACCGCGGATATTGATGCCATGGGCTGTGCAAAGCTTGTGGTGTTTGCAAACGCGGTGGAGGATAACCCCTTTATGGCGGGCGCGTTCCACGGCGTGGGTGAGCCGGAGTGTGTGATAAACGTGGGCGTATCCGGCCCCGGTGTCGTGGCTCATGCCCTGCGTGACTGTAAGGGTCAGCCCTTTGACGTTGTTGCGGAGACAGTTAAAAAGACCGCTTTCAAAATTACCCGCATGGGTGAGCTTGTCGCGCAGGAGGCCTCGCGCCGCCTTGGCGTGCCTTTTGGTGTTGTCGATTTATCGCTGGCGCCGACGCCGGCAATCGGTGACAGCGTGGCTGAGATTCTGGAAATCATGGGTCTTGAAAAATGCGGCACACACGGCACTACAGCGGCACTTGCGCTGCTCAATGACGCTGTTAAAAAAGGCGGCGTTATGGCATCAAGCCACGTGGGCGGGTTATCCGGCGCGTTTATCCCCGTGTCGGAGGATGCAGGGATGATCTCGGCGGCTGAGGCTGGGGTTCTCAGCATAGATAAGCTTGAGGCCATGACCTGCGTGTGCTCGGTAGGCCTCGACATGATAGCCGTGCCCGGCGATACAAGCGCGGATACTATCTCAGCCATTATTGCCGACGAGGCCGCAATCGGCATGGTAAACAACAAGACCACTGCCGTGCGCATAATCCCGGCCAAGGGCAAAAAGGTTGGCGACACGGTGGACTTTGGCGGGCTTTTAGGCAGCGCGCCCGTAATGCCGCTGCACGAGGGCTCGGCCGCGGAGTTTATTGCCCGCGGCGGACGCATTCCCGCGCCGCTGCACAGCCTTAAAAACTAAATTTTGCCGGGATTGAACGCGCGTATGTTCAACTCCCTGTGAAAAAAGGAGATAGATTAAGAAGAAATGCAGGATAAAAGCGAATTTCTGGGAACTGAGCCGATAGGCAGGCTCCTTTTCAGGCTTGCTCTGCCCACCGTTGCGGCGCAGATTATAAACATGCTCTATAATATAGTCGATAGAATATATATCGGCCATATGCCCGGTGACGGGGATCTCGCGCTGACAGGCCTCGGTATCTGCATGCCGATTATACTTATAGTCTCGGCCTTTGCCGCGCTCATCTCTTCCGGCGGCGCGCCGCGCGCGTCAATCTACATGGGGCAGGGGGATAACGACGCGGCGGAGCGCATGCTCGGAAGCTGCATTGCGCTGCAAATTGTCATATCCGCTGTGCTCACCACTGTGCTGCTCATCTGGAACCGTGATTTGCTCATGGCCTTCGGCGGCAGTGAGCACACCATAGAGTATGCCGTGAGCTATATGAACATATATGCCGCCGGCACAATATTTGTCGAGCTTACCCTCGGCATGAACGCCTTTATAACCGCGCAGGGCTATGCCAATCAGGGCATGAAAACCATACTTATCGGCGCTGGAATGAATATAGTGCTCGACCCCATATTCATCTTCGGCTTTGGCATGGGTGTGCGCGGCGCGGCGCTTGCAACCGTCATATCTCAGGCCGCGTCCTGCGCGTGGGTTCTCTCATTCCTCTGCGGTGGGAAAGGCACACTGCGCGTGAGAAAGGAGTATATCCGCCTTGACAAGCGCTTTATAACCGCATGTGTCTCGCTGGGGATTGCGCCGTTTATCATGCAGAGCAGTGAGAGCATTCTCTCCGTCTGCTTCAATTCCTCACTCCAGTGTTACGGCGGCGACCTTGCGGTCGGTGCGATGACTATACTCACCAGTGCGAATAACTTTGCCATGCTCCCGCTTATGGGCATAGCTCAGGGCGCACAGCCGATTTTGAGCTACAACTTCGGCGCGGGAAATAAGGAGCGGGTGAAGAAAACCTTCTTCATCCTGCTTCGGTCCACTGTGAGTTACGCCGCGGTGCTGTGGCTGCTTATTGAGCTCTTCCCGCGCGTGTTCTGCAGCGTGTTTACACCGGATGAAACGCTTCTTGCCTACTCCGCGCGGGTTATCCGCATCTACTGCGGCGCGCTTATACTGATGGGGGCGCAAAACGCCTGTCAGATGACCTTTATTTCACTCGGCAACGCAAAGGCCTCGGCCATAGTCGCCATCATGCGCAAGTTTGTGCTTTTGATTCCGCTTATCTATATTATGCCGCTGCTTATGAAGGATAAGGCCATAGCGGTATATACGGCGGAACCTGTGGCGGATATTCTCGCGGTTACATTCACGGTAATCCTTTTCTCTTTCCAATTCAGTAAGGCGCTTAAGGGCATGGAGGCGCGGGAAGAGAAATAAAACAGGATGTTGCATAAAACCAGCAGACAGTGAAGAGCTGCCCGCTGGTTTTTTCTGTGTCTTGAAAATAAAGCGTAGGGGCTTGTTTGAAACGAAAAAATAGTATATAATTTTCATGTTTTGAGTAAATACCGCAAAGCGTGTCGGAAAGGGGAGCGGGAGTGTGAATTTAATAGAAGCAAAATCACTCAGCTATTCCTATGATAATTCCGAGCGCCTTGCGCTGAAAGAAGTCTCCCTCACTGTTGCGCCGGGAGAGCTTGTGGCGGTTCTCGGCAGAAACGGGAGCGGGAAAACGACCTTTGCCTGTCACTTGAACGTCCTGCTGCCCGTGCAAAAGGGAGAGCTTACCGTCGCGGGCTTTGACGCGCGCGATGAACAGCGTGTATGGCAGATAAGGAAAAGCTGCGGCATGGTCTTTCAAAATCCGGACAACCAGTTTGTCTCCTCATATGTAGAGGAAGAGCTCGCTTTTGGCATGCGCAACTTTGGTGTTTCCGAGAAGAGTATACCTGAGCGGGTGAGCGCGGCTTTGGCGGAAGTGGGGCTTGAGGGATTTGAGCGCCGCGCGCCTCAGCTCCTCTCCGGCGGACAGAAGCAGAGAGTTTCAATTGCCGCCGTGCTGGCGACTGACCCGGATATCATGGTTTTTGATGAGGCCACATCCATGCTTGACCCGCAGGGGCGGCGTGAGGTGCTCGACACGATAAGAAAGCTGCACGAGGGCGGCAAAACGATTATTATGATAACTCATTATATAGAAGAGGCCGTCATGGCGGACAGAATTGTGCTGCTGGACGGCGGCTGCAAGTTTGCCGAGGGGACGCCGCGCGAGGTGCTGACCAAGCCTGAGCTTATGACTGAGGCCGGGCTTAGCCTGCCATTTCCCGTGCGCGTTTACTATGACCTTGCCGATGCGGGCGTGAAGCTTGACAGAATACCGCTGACTGTAGATGAACTGGTGGAAGAGATATGCCGATAAAGCTTGAGAAAGTTTCATATGCCTATGCCACCGGCACGTTGCATGAGCGCACTGCCGTGCGTGACGTGAGCCTGGAAGTAGCCGACGGGGAATATGTTGGCCTCATGGGAAAGACGGGCAGCGGCAAATCCACGCTTGTACAGCTCATGGCGGGGCTAATAAAGCCGAGCTCTGGCCGCGTCCTTCTGGACGGCGAGGATATAAACGGCAGAAAGTATGACCGCTCCATACTGCACCGCAAGGTGGGGCTTGTGTTCCAGCACCCGGAAAATCAGCTTTTTGAGACAACGGTGGAGCGCGATGTGGCCTTCGGCTTAAAACATCTACATATGTCAAAGGAAGAAAAGGCAGAGGCAGTCAAGTCCGCTCTTGAGCAGGTCGGTTTTGACTATGAGGCGGTTCGCGGCCAGTCTCCGCTGAGCTTTTCGGGCGGGGAGAAGCGCAGAATAGCGCTTGCCGGCGTACTGGCTGAAAAGCCAAGCGTGCTGATATTGGACGAGCCCATTGCTGGTCTTGACCCGCATTCGCGCGCTGAACTCTTGGAGCTGATCAATGAGCTCAATGCCAGGGGTGTTACGATAGTGATGATTTCCCACAGCGCTGATGTGCTGGCTGAATACGCAAGGCGCATCATCGTTTTGCAAAACGGTGTACTCATCCGTGACGACAGCACAAAGCATATCTTTTCAGACTACTTTGACCTTATCCGCCACGGTCTCGGTGTGCCGCAGGTGCGCCAGACCGCTCAGCTTCTGCGTGAGCGCGGTGTGGATATGCCGACGAACGTCATTCTCTACGAGCAGTTTATAGACCGCCTTAAAATACTATTGTGGAGGAAAAGCCGATGACGCGCCTTCCTACGGGGTTTTATCAGCCCGGTTTTTCCATAGTCCACGGTCTTAATCCGGCTGTAAAAATTGCCTGCCTTTTCATTATGCTCGGCGTGGTCGTGGCGACCAAAACCGCCCTTGGCTATATAATCTCGATCGCGGCCGCTGCCGCAATTGTCTACCTTGCGCAGATTGATATAAAAACCGCCCTTGCGTCTGTGAGTACGCTCGCGTGGTTTTTCATCCTTATCTTTTTAATGAACACCCTCTTCTTCGGCCAAGATGAACCGTGGTTCAGCTGGTGGATATTAAGCCCCTCGCGCGACGGGCTCATACAGGGGATAAACGTTGTTCTGCGCGTCATGCTGATGCTGATTTTATGCAATGTTTTGATGTCGACAACCTCCCCCATGAAGCTCACCGCAGGGCTGGAGCGTATATTGTCGCCCCTGCGCTTTTTCAAAATACCGACGGCGCAGACAGCAATGATAATTTCCGTTGCCATACAGTTTATTCCGACCATTTTTGAGCAGACAGAACTTTTGAAAAAGGCGCAGATGGCGCGCGGCGCGCGTTTTGACAGCCGTAATTATTTTGAAAAGGCCGCCGCTGTTATGCCGCTTGTTATACCTGCTTTCATCGCCTCATTCAAGCGCGCGGATGAACTGGCGCTTGCAATGGAAGCGCGCGGCTACAGAACAGAGCTCGCTTTTGCGCGGAAAAAAAGCGCCGCACTCACTCTGAGTGATTACCTGGCGCTTCTGGTCTGCGCCGCGTTATTAGCGGCCCAGCTCATCATTTTCTGAGATTTCTAGCATCGGCAGACAAGAGCACACACGCCTTACAGCGCGTCTTTAAGGCGCTTTTTGCTCTTTTCGCTTTGATGGGCGGCAGCCCATCTGCATCTCAAAAAGAAAAAATCGCTCATAAATCATCGCTGTCAGGTGCCCGCAGTTTTGCCGGAGCAGAAATGCGCTCAGGCAATG
>CAUABY010000122.1 GCA_958427375.1 uncultured Eubacteriales bacterium | reverse complement strand
GTGTGCGTCAGGTCATCCTCAGCCATATCGAAGAGCATTCCAAAAAGCCGGATGAAGCGCGGGAGCGTATTGTTCAACTCGTGGGGGACGTTCCACGCATAGAGCTTTTTGCCCGTCAAGAATCCGAAGGTTGGGATGTGTGGGGCAACGAGGTGAAATGCAGTATTTCTTTTGTTTGATAATACACTGAAAGAGAGGGTAAAAAGCAATGACAGGTATTAACGAGGTTGCGAAGGAAATTCACGAAAACGCCCGCGCCCACGGCTGGTGGGACGAAGAACGCGGCTTTCCGGAGGTTTTAGCGCTCATTCATTCGGAGGTATCCGAAGCGCTGGAGGAATACCGCAACGGACACGGCGCAACGGAAATCTATTTCAGCGACAGCGGCAAGCCCGAAGGTATCCCGACGGAGCTTGCGGACGTGATTATTCGCGTTCTTGATTATTGCGGATACGCAGGGATCGACATTGACGCGGCGATCTCACAGAAGCACGAATACAACAAAAGCCGCCCGTATCGGCACGGCGGCAAGAAATGTTAAACGAAAAAGTAAATTTATACCACAATTCACTTTAAAGGGAGTCTGACTATTCAGGCTCCCTTTTCATATAGAAAAATAAGAAGAGCCGCCGGTTATACCGACGGCTCCCTACTTACAAGGCGTTCCGCTCTGCGTTATCGCCACTCGCGGAACAATTACAAAATATCACAACGCGTTCAATCTGTCAAGCGAAACATTACGCTGTAGCTTCCCCGCTGCCCAGCCGACACCCAGCCGCACAGCATGCAGTGACCGCCAAGCCATACACCGCGCCTATGCCGAGCGTGAGCTGAAGCCCAGCTCAAATCTTCGTTCTCCCAGGCGCACGAAAACAGCTCTAAAATCGCTTATACGTTTCAGACACGTAAACACTCGCCGAAACAATTAAAACGCGGCACAGAGCGCGCCATGTGGGAATAACGCAAGAATGCGATGTGCTGTTATCTGCGCTTTGCAGAGAATTATAAATGAAGAAGAATAGCAGGCGATTTGCAGTAAAATTTTTGGGTAGCGGCAAAATTTGAGAAAAGTTTTTCGGAGCAGAGGACAGTTAAGAGAATTTTGAACGGGTGAATGATGGGGACTGCACCCGAAAAACCGTTGAAAAATCAAGCCCCGGCGGATTTTGAAAGTAGGGGCGGGGCTCTATCTCTGGCCATTATTGCACTAATGACAAGAGTTAGACGGCTTAGGCCGGGACAGATGGCGGAGTTTTAAAAGCTCTCGAAAACTCGCAAAATCTCGCAAATGCTCACGAAATCGTGAACATGCGTGTTATGGCGACACTCCCCCCTCCGAACGATTGTGCAGTTATGGCTTGCGTTACGTCGGCTGCTTTGCGTGGCTGGGCTTGCTTGTTAATTAATAGTATATCCTACTGATTAAGTATGCTATATACACGTTACTTTTATAACATTGGTTATATATATTAAATTAACTATATTTTACTTGTATATTTGTATATATTATATATCTGTATAACTGTATATTAATACCATTATATTATTTAAGAGTTAATATATTAATATAATAATAATTACTAATATTATATTATTATATATATATATTTATATGCTGCGAAAACGATAGCCGGGCAGAGCGTCAACGCCTATATTGTAGAAGCCATACGCCAGCGCATAGGGAGCAACAAAAAAAGAGAGCCAAATTAACTCCGGCTCTCTAAATTTTATTGGATTTTAAAAGCTCGTGGGGGTCGACCTTCAGCGCGTCGGCAAGGCGGATAAAGTTAGCCGCAGTCATGTTTTCCACGGCGCTTTCGCCGTTCTCAAACTTCTGGCATTGGCGGGGATTTAACCCCGCCGCCGCCGCAAGTTCTTTTTGTGTCATCCCTGCCGCAAGGCGGAGGGATTTGAGGACGGTCATAGCCGCGTCACCAATCTTTCCTATCGAGCTTCTGCCGATTTTCGTACTTCTGCAAAAGGGTCTGTTCGGGGGTTATCAAATCCCAGGAGAGATAATGCGATATTTTGTCGCGTTCTATATAGATGTCGAAATTCCCGTTTTTGGCGACCGAAAGGCCGAATGTTCTTGCATCATCAAGATCTGCGAGGGTAGTATTGCGGCGAACGTTGTTATGGTCGGTATAGCTTACTACAAATTTTGTGTACATTTTTTTTAATCTCCTTGCAAGTCAAAATAATTATCCATAAATTTCATTTAGTTTAGATGTGCCCCCGCAAGGGGCGCACATGAACCCCCAATCACCACTCGACGGGGTACGCGCCGTAACAGTAGCTATTGTATTGTCCACCGATTACATAGTAGTTGTTCTTTTCGTTTTTTTTCATTTTTCCCGTCTCCTTGTAAGTCATTTTGCAAGAGGTTTATCTCCCCTCTACGGTTATTATTATACGCCAATATCGGCGTGTTGTCAAGAGAAAATTTGCGAAAAATCGCAATTTTTTATAAAAATTTTCGGCGCAAGGGTTCGCGGGGGAGTCAATCCCCCGCGTCCGCGTCTCTCTCTATTCGCTCTTTTACAATATCCAAAATATAGCGCTGCACGCTTTTGCCGGCATCAGCTGCCGCCGCTCTAATCTTTGCGCCGTCCTCCTTCGATGGCCTCAGCATAATATTGTCTCTCTTTTTATTATAATTCGCACTTGCTTTTATTTGCGCTGGCGTCGACATTGGCCACACCTCCCCACACCTCCATTGATAGCATTTTTGCGTCAAAATTATATCAGTTAATTTATTTTCTGTCAATAAAAATTTTATCAGTTAATTTATACAATATAGCTAAAAATATCAGTTAATTTATATATACTTTGCCTATTGAAATTATATCAGTTAACTGATATAATAAGTTCAAGAAATCAGATAGGAAGATAAAACAGCCCGTTGCGGCGGGGGTAAACAGTCAGTCAGGCCGCAAGCGTCCCGGCCTTGTGCCGGGGGTCTGAGAAAAAAAGAAAGGGGATTAAATCCATGAAATACTTTAGAAATTGCTCGAATCTGGACGAAGTCAAAAAAGAATTCCGCCACTTGGCGATGCTCCATCATCCCGACCGCGGCGGAGATGCTGAGAAAATGAAGGAAATCAATGCCGAGTATGACATTGTTTTCCCGATGCTCAAGTCCCGCACCGCCAGCACCACCACCGAAACCGCCCAGAGCACCCGCAGCGAGTTTTACACGACGAACGGGTGGAAGGGCGAACGGTACGAAGCCGGGCGCAGTCTCAAGGAGATAGCGCAGCTTGTCCGCGCTTTCATCAAGGAGGCATTTCCCGACTACCGTTTCAGCGTCCGCACCGCCTACGCTTCCATGTGCCGGGAGCTGCTCGTTGAGATGAAAGAAAGCCCCGCACCGGTGTTTAAAACCATCGACGAGCTGGAACGGGACGAAGTGGACGAGATTCTTAGAAAAGCGGCTTGTCGCTGGGATTCGGATATTAGCCAGTGGAACGATGCAGAAGGCCGCGCGGAGGTTGTGCGGTTGCAGGAAAAATATGGCACAAAATATTGCGTAATTTCAGACCGCGTTAAAGCTTGCGCCGATGCAGTAGACGCATTTGTAAAATCTTACAACTATGATGATTGCGACAGCATGATTGATTATTTCGATGTTAATTTCTACTATTTTGGCTGCTTGCAGAGGCCGGGAGAAGTTAAGGTTGTTCCGCGCGAACCGCGAAAGGAGAAAGCCCCGGCGAAATCCAGCAAGACCCGCCCGAAGAACTGCACAGAATCGACCGACAAGCCCGCCGTGCCTCCCGCGCTCCGCGTGGAATTTAACGCAGAGTTTGACGGCGTGGAGGTGTATTTCACCCGCAAGCCTACGCAGGAAACGCGCGACGCGCTCAAGGCTGCCGGGTATCGTTGGCACAGCGTTAAAAAATGCTGGTACGCCAAGCGCACCGAGGAGCATTTACAAGCACTCCGCAAAATTGAAGAGGCCGCATAATTAACAGCTTGCCGGGGCTTCCCCGGCAGTCTGTAAAAGCGTCTTGCGGGACGGCTGCACAATCTCAACCGCTACGCAAGGCGTTTTTACAGGCTTCAAGCCTAAAAAATACGAGGGAGGATCATAAAATGTACAAGAAAGCTAAAAGTTGCGGCGAATATATTGACCGTCTGCGTACTATGTACCCATTTCACATTTTTGCAAGAGGTTATGACGCTTATCTGTGTGGCATTCAGCCGCTCCTCATTGGGCAGCAAGCCCCTCTTTATAGGTTCCCCGGCGGTGTAAGTCTCGTTGACGATGCAGAACTTGAAAGTGTCGTTGAATGGTAACAGCCCGCAAGGCCGACGGCCTCCGCCGCCGCTGGTGCAAGTCCAGCCGCCCCGCCGGGGCGGGCGCTCATGGGAAGAACTACAGATTAAGCCCGGCGAAGATTTTAGATTTACGCGCGCCCATCGTGGGAAAAAAGGACGGCCAGCCGGGGCGCTGTCCTTTGGGAGCTGGTACACCTCCCCGCAGAAAACAGATTGCACCCGCCGCCGGACGTGTCCGGCAAAGCCAAAAGCGAAAAGCCCAAGAGCCGACAGGCTGCCCGAACACGCCCGCGCAAATTCACCGGGGATTTTCGCGTCTCCGAACACGCCCGCGCAAATTCACCGGGGATTTTCGCGTCTCCGAACACGCGCCCGCGAATTTACTGGGGGAACTGTGCAATAACGCCCCCGAACACCGCGCGCTCAAATACTGTGGGAATATGTTTATATGAATATGCGCCCGCAAAATAACCACGAAAGGTGAAGAACATGACCGAATTAAAATACGCCAAGCAGAACTATAAAGATTTGCAGCCGATTTTTTCAGCGCTCCGCCGCAACGATTTTTATATCAAAGTCGAGAACGAGCCTTACACTCGCTTTGCAGCGGAATTTCTCTGCTACGGGGACCACAAAGGCCGCCCTGTGTTTTATATTGCTCACACTTTCGTCCAGAACGGCGACCTTATGTTTGACCCGGAGGTCAGATTTTCCATTGACGAAGCCGAGCAGACCGTTGAGCCGCTTTCTTTTCGCAATGATTGCGCAGGGAGCTATGAGGAGGTCTACAAGGAAATTGACGGGAAGCTGATGTACAGTCAGCGCCGCCGCGCAGAACTTGATGATTTCTTACATAAATGGCTCATCAACCTTAAACATCAGGGTTTTATCAAGCTTATAGAAGCTCTGTAGCGCTCAAAGAACGAGGCGAAAAGAACCGCGACAATTTCATAAAAGGGTCGGATGACTGTAAAGAGGAACAGTACAACCACGTTTATTACGGGCGTTAGCTGTGCTGTTCCCTTTTTGCGCCATTTTACCAACAAACCGCAGGGGGAACTACAAAGAATTGGCTCACAACGTTAGGGGAACTGCACAAAATTACCCCATAATGTTTGGGAGAACTGCACAAAAACACGCCACAAGGCAGGGGGAACTGTACAAAAATGGCCTGCTACGTTGGCTTTTTAGGAAGCTACACAACAACTTATGTGAATATTGCACAAATAATTATTTGAAATCAGCAGAATATTTGTAAGAACAAGACTTGACAAGCACATTACCATCTTCACGCCTTAGAAGAACCACAAAAAATTATGGAGGAATATATCAAATGAATAACATTATGAACATCAGCGGCGTGGAGTGATATGAGGAGAACGGTATAGTCTACCTCAAGCTGGAAACTGTAGCAAGAGGTCTGGGGTTTACCAGAACTGCCAACAGTGGTAATGAGGTTGTTCGGTGGGAAACCGTGCGAAAATACCTCGCAGAATTGGGCGTGCCAACAAGTTGGCACGGAAGTTCCCCCACAAGTGGGGAAAGAGGGGGTGCCTGAATACATCCCCGAAAACGTCTTTTACCGCCTCGCAATGAAAGCTAAGAACTCTGTAGCGGAGGCATTTCAGGCGGAAATAGCGGACGTTGTTATCCCAACGATAAGGCGCACAGGCGGCTATGTAGCGAACGACGAACTGTTCATCAACACCTATCTGCCCAGCGCCGACGAAGTCACGAAACAGCTCTTTAGAGGACTGCTCGCCAACAGCCGCGAAAATGCCAAAAAGGTAAGCTCTTTCGACACTTTTGTCGAAAGAGGAAACAACCTTTCTTTCAGAGACACGGCTAAAGAACTGCACATTGGGGAGCGCGAAATGATACGAAACCTCATCGCTGCGGGGTATCTTTACCGGGATAAGAAACAGCAGCTCAGACCCTACGCCGATACCAATAAAGGCTACTTTACCCTCAAGGAGTATGTCAGCGGCGAGAAAACCGGCGCGCAGACGCTCGTGACGGTCGAGGGCAGGAAGAAAATTGCGGCCATGTTTGGAAAAAGCATATAGAGAACTGTACAGAAATGGCGGAGAAGGGGTCGCAGGGCAAGTTAATACCGCCAATTTTGGCCGTATTACAGGACACAGAGAAAAATAACAACAGCCTAAAGAACCACACAGAAACAGGGAGGAACAC
>CAUABY010000121.1 GCA_958427375.1 uncultured Eubacteriales bacterium | reverse complement strand
CACCCAAATCCTTACTGACTATGCCACGACACCCAAGAATCATATGCAGGTTCTAGAGACTGCTGAGCTTGACGTTATCTTCGAAGATATGACGCAGCATAACCAGGTCAAGAGCCTTGAGGAGATTTTTAATGTAAAGTCTCCGTTGGCTGCTGATAAGCCTGCCGATAAAAAGTCCGCACAGGACGCAAAGCCGGCGGCAAAGGGTGCGCAGAGCAAGGTCGCTGTTAATCCCACGCCCGCACAGCACCAGAACAGCACCCAGACCCCGGCGCAGCCCAAGCCCGACAAGCCGCACACCCCTCGCAAGGTCGCGGAAAAGCGCGTTGTCGATACACGCGGCGGCGCGGCGGTCAACATCGAAAAGTACAACGAGAAGTTTGAGGACATGGCCGGCGAAAAGACTTCCAACAACAGCAATCTTCGCCGCGGCAACAAGGAAAAGATAAACAGCAAATCCAAGCAGCGCAACAATCAGCAGATGTCATCTGCAAAGCGCCGCCAGGAAGAGCGCGACAAGATGAATAAGCTCCAGCTTGAGATTGCGAAGAAGCAGCAGCTCAAGGTGGAGATTCCCGACGAAATAAGCGTTGGCGAGCTCGCATCCCGCATGAAAAAAACCGCGGCTGAGGTTGTAAAGCAGCTTCTTAAGATGGGCGTTTTCGCCTCTGTCTCCGATGTCATTGACTATGACACCGCTGCGCTTGTCGCAATGGAGCTTGGTTGCAAGGTCGAGAAAGAAGTCATTGTCACCGTTGAAGAACGCCTTATTGACGACCATGAGGATAAGCCGGAGGACCTCAAGCCCAGAGCCCCGGTTGTCGTCGTCATGGGTCACGTTGACCACGGCAAGACCTCACTGCTTGACTATATCCGCCATGCAAATGTCGCTTCCGGCGAGGCGGGCGGCATCACCCAGCATATCGGCGCTTATACTGTTGACGTGAATGGCAGCCCGATAACTTTCCTTGACACTCCGGGCCATGAGGCCTTTACCACCATGCGCGCCCGCGGCGCAATGTTCACGGATATTGCTATTCTTGTTGTCGCGGCGGATGATGGTATCATGCCGCAGACCATTGAGAGCATCAACCACGCAAAAGCGGCGGGTATTCCTATCGTAGTTGCAATCAATAAGATGGATACGGTCGGCGCAAATCCTGAGCGTATCAAGCAGCAGCTCACCGAGTATGACCTTGTCAGCGAAGAGTGGGGCGGCGATACCATTGTCTGCCCGATTTCCGCTAAAACCGGTATGGGCATGGATAACCTCCTTGAAAACCTCGTCATCCTTGCCGAGGTTCAGGAGCTCAAGGCCAATCCAAACCGCGCCGCAAAGGGTGCCGTTATTGAGGCGCGCCTCGATAAGGGCCGCGGTCCGATTATGACCGTCCTTGTGCAAAACGGCACTCTCCGCCTTGGCGATATAATCATCGCCGGCACATGTGTCGGCCGCGTTCGCACAATGATAAACGATAAGGGTCAGCGCATCACCGAGGCCGGGCCCTCCACCCCTGTAGAAATCTCCGGACTTTCCGAGGTTCCGAGCGCGGGTGATATCTTCAACGCGGTCTCCGATGAACGCATGGCAAGAGCGCTTGCCGAGGAACGCCGCGTCCAGCAGCTCAACAGCGCCATGGGCGGCGGCAAGAAGGTCAGCCTTGAGGATCTCTTCAACCAAATTCAGGCCGGTGAGATGAAAACTCTTAACCTCATCGTTAAGGCCGACGTTCAGGGCTCTGCCGAGGCGGTCAAGGCCTCCCTTGAGAAGATATCCAATGACGAGGTGCGCGTTAAGGTCATCCACAGCGCGGTCGGCGCAATCAACGAGTCTGACGTTATGCTTGCCGCCACCTCCGGCGCAATCATTGTCGGCTTCAACGTCCGCCCGGACAATGCCGCGCGTGACAGCGCCGCAAGAAGCCGCGTCGATATGCGCATGTACCGCGTCATCTATGACTGCATTAATGAGATTGAGGCCGCTATGAAGGGCATGCTTGCCCCGCAGTTCAAAGAGGTCATCATCGGCCACGCAGAAGTGCGCGAAACCTACAAGGTCTCCAAGGTCGGCACCGTCTGCGGCTGCTACTGCACTGACGGTAAGATTCAGCGCGGCTGCAAGGTTCGCGTCCTGCGCGATAATATTGTTATACACGAAGGCGAGCTTGCCTCCCTCCGCCGCTTTAAGGATGACGTTAAGGAAGTCGCCTCCGGCTATGAGTGCGGTATGCAGGTTGAGAAGTTTAACGATATCAAGGTCGGCGATGTGATTGAGTGCTTCGTCATGGAGCAGATCAAGCTGTAAATTAAATCCGGCGCGGTACACAATGTACTGCGCCGGCATCAGGCTGACAGGTGCTTTGTTGTCAAAGCACCTGAAATACTATAAGAATATAGTGGAGATTATAATGGCATCAAATAAGCTTGCAAGAATAAATGATGATATCCAGTTTGTCATGTCCAAGCTCCTGCGCGAGGTTAAAGACCCGCGCGTTCAGCAGGGGATGATAAGCGTTACCCGTGTTGAGACGACGGGTGATTTGCGATACTCCAAAATCTGGCTGTCCGTAATGGGCTTAAAGGATGAGAAGGAGTTCAAGCGTGGTCTCAAATCCGCCTCCGGCTGGCTCCGCCGTGAGCTTGGCAGTTCAATGAAGCTTCGCTACACGCCTGAGCTGGTTTTCGAGGTAGACCACAGTATTGAATACGGTGCGCATATTAATAAGGTCATAAACTCTATAGAAATCAGCGGTGACGAGGAAGAGTGAAGCGCATGAACAAAAAAGAGTGTGTTGAGCTTTTAAAAAATAATAATGACTTTCTCATAATCACGCATAAAAACCCTGACGGCGATACCGTCGGCTCTTCCGCGGCGCTCTGCTCCGCCCTGCGCCGCATTGGCAAGACCGCGTACGTATACCGCAACACGCAGATAACGGACAAGCTCATGCCCTATGTTGAGCCGTTTTTCACTGAGGACGGTTTTGTGCCCGGCTATGTTATCGCGGTGGATGCGGCAACTGATGGCATGCTGGCAAACGGCTTTGAGGGCTCTGTGCAGCTTTGCATAGACCACCACCCATCCAACTCCGGATATGCGGAAAACACCTTTCTCTGCGATGAACGCGCCGCCTGCGGTGAAATTGTGCTGGACATAATAAGGGCACTGCCCGGCAGTATTACAAAAGATGAGGCTACTCTTTTGTACATCGCTGTTTCCACCGATACCGGCTGCTTCCAGTATTCCAATACAAACGCGGCCACTTTACGTGCCGCGGCTGAGCTTTTGCGCTCAGGTGCGGACAATGTCTCAGTGAATACGAGCTTTTTCCGCAAGGTATCTGCCGCGCGAATTAAGCTTGAAGGGCTTGTATACTCATCCCTGCGCTTTTACAGAGACGGCAAAATATCCGTTGCGACCATTACGCTGGATATGATGGCCGAGTCCGGCGCCTCCGAGGAGGATATGGACGATATAGCCGGCCTTGCAAACCGTGTTGAGGGAAGCGTTCTGGGCATCACCATCCGCGAAAAAGAGGATGGCACCTGCCGCTTCTCCCTGCGCTCGACAAGCGAGGTCAACAGCAGTGAAATCTGCGCCGTTTTCGGCGGCGGTGGTCACGCCATGGCGGCAGGCTGCTCCATCACCGGCTCGCCAGAAAAAGCGCGCGATATGATGCTTGATGTTATTGACGAGGTTTGGAAATGAACGGGATTCTACTCGTAGACAAGCCTGCGGACTGGACGAGCAATGACGTTGTTGTCAAGCTCAAAGGCGTTTTGCATGAGCGGCGCATAGGCCATTCCGGCACGCTTGACCCTATGGCAACCGGGCTTTTGGTTGTGTTCGTCGGCCGGGCGACGCGCGCGGTAGAGTTTGCTGAGGCGCATGATAAGCGCTACATTGCCGGACTGCGCCTTGGATTAGTCACGGACACGCAGGATATCAGCGGCACGGTTTTGGAAAGCCGTGATGCCGATGTTTCCGCGGCCGGGCTTCGCCCGGCTCTTGCGCGCTTTATCGGCGAGCAGGAGCAGGTGCCGCCGATGTACTCGGCAATAAAAGTCAACGGCAGGCGCTTATATGACATTGCCCGAAGCGGCGGTGAGGTTGAGCGCAAGGCAAGAAAAATCAAAATAAGCAGGATTGATATAGTTGGCCGTAAAAACGGCGATTATCTGCTCGATATTTCCTGCTCAAAAGGGACATATATCCGCGCGCTCTGCAATGATATCGGCGCGGCGCTTGGCTGCGGCGGCTGCATGAGCTCTCTGCGGCGTGTCGCGGCAGGGGAGTTTTCCGTTGACAGCGCGCACACGCTTGAAGAAGTTATTGCCGCGGCGGAGGAAGGGGAGGCTGAGAGCCTGCTGCTTCCTGTTGACAGCCTTTTTAAGTCACTTCCGACTTTTGAGGCGGACGAACCGCGCGAGAAGCGCATTAGAAACGGCAGCGAAATCAAAACACCGTACCTGTCAGACGGGGAGTACAGAGTATACTCGAAAAGCGGCGAATTTCTCATGTTAGGCCGCGTGAAAGACGGGAAAATGAGAACAGTAAAAAGTTTTTTTGCAGTATAGAGGAATATATATGGCAGAAATGAAAAGAGCCATTGCGCTCGGCTTCTTTGACGGCGTACACGCGGGTCATGCCGAACTTATGAAGATGACTAAGCGACGCGCGGAAGAGATTGGCGCAATGCCTTCCGTGCTGAGCTTCGATGTCCACCCGGATACGCTTGTTTTTAATAAAGAAGTTCCGCTTATCAACAGCGCCATCGGCCGAGAGGAGCTTATTCGCCGCTGCTTTGGCATAAATAACGTTGTTTTTATCCACTTCAACAAGCACGTTATGTGCATGCCCTGGCGCGAGTTTATTGATTCGCTTATTGATGAACTGAATATTGCATGGATTGTCGTGGGGCATGATTTTTGCTTTGGCTATAAGGGCGAGGGCACGGCGCAAAGGCTAAAGGTGTATTGCGAAGAGCGCGGAATAGGCTGTGATATTATCCCAGCACTCTGCATTGACGGGCGCATCGTCAGCTCCACGCATATCCGTGAGCTTATCGCAAGCGGGGATATTGAAACGGCGAACCGCTATCTTGGGCACCCGCACACGCTCTCAGACACTGTCCACTCTGGCTATCATCTGGGCAGAAATCTCGGCGCGCCAACAATTAACATGTTCTTCCCGGACGGTGTGCTCGTGCCGAAGCACGGCGTTTATGCCACCAAGGTAATTTTGGAGGATGGCAGCAGCTATATTGCCGTTACAAATGTGGGTGTGCGCCCGACCGTGAGTGAGGACAGCCGCGTCAGTGTTGAGAGCCATCTGCTGGACTATTCCGGCAATCTCTATGGCCGTCAGGCACGGGTTGAGTTTTACAGCTATCTGCGCGAGGAAGTGAAATTCGGCTCTTTTGATGAGCTTTCCGAGCATATTAAAAAAGACGCTGAAAGCGCCCGCACGTATTTTGCCGCGCATCCTGAGCTTTGATGTTTAAGCGCATGTTTACAATTTGTGCTTTTATTTTGTGCCCGCGTGTGGTACAATTCAGGCGCATATAAAAGGAGTGAGATACAGTGCCGAAGCAATTGGGCAAGAAAGAGATTACAGCAAACCGCAAGGCTTTCCACGAGTACTTTGTGCTTGAGCGCTATGAGGCCGGTATCGAGCTCGCCGGGACAGAGGTTAAGTCCATCCGCGCCGGAAACGTCAATTTGAAAGACTCTTTCTGCACGATAAAAAACGGGGAGCTCTTCATCCGCGGTATGCATGTTTCACCCTATGAGCAGGGCAATATCTTCAACAAAGACCCGGTCAGACCGCGCAGGCTTTTGATGCACAAGCGCGAGATTATGAAGCTCAACGCCGCCGTTATGCAGGATGGCGCGGCGCTTGTTCCGCTCTCGCTGTATTTCAAAGACAGCCGCGTCAAGGTCGAGCTTGGTCTGTGCAAGGGCAAAAAACTGCACGATAAGCGCAGCAGTGAGGCTGAGCGCCAATCCAAGCGCGATATAGACAGAATAATGAAAGAAAGGAACTACCAATGAGCAATCCTATTGTTACCATCGAAATGGAAAACGGCGACGTTATGAAGGCGGAGCTGTACCCCGTAATCGCACCCAACACCGTAAATAACTTCATCTCCCTCATCAATAAAGGCTTTTATGACGGCGTGTGCTTCCACCGCGTTATATCCGGCTTTATGATTCAGGGCGGCGACCCGAAGGGCAACGGCACCGGCGGCCCCGGCTACAGCATCAAGGGCGAGTTCAGCGGCAACGGCTTTAAAAACGAGCTCAAGCATGACCGCGGCGTCCTCTCCATGGCGCGCACCATGGCGCCCAACTCCGCGGGCAGCCAGTTTTTCATCATGCACGAAAACTCCCCGCACCTTGACGGGCAGTATGCCGCATTCGGCAAGCTCATTGAAGGTATTGACGTTGTGGATAAAATCTGCGCTGTGCGCACGGATTACAACGACCGTCCCAGAACCCCTCAGGT
>CAUABY010000120.1 GCA_958427375.1 uncultured Eubacteriales bacterium | reverse complement strand
AAAACATTGAAAATGTTTTAATAGCCGCCGCAGCGGCGTAGATTTCGTATAAGACGCCTTTTGAAGCGTCAACCGAGCATAGCTTGGCTCTTAGATGCTACAAAAGCTCTGATTAAAATTGAAGATTTTAGTTAGAAATGAGTATAAAAGGAGAAAATGCAAATGAAAATTCTTGTTACCGGCGGCGCCGGATATATCGGCAGCCATACCTGCGTGGAGCTGCTCAATAAGGGGATGGAGGTCGTCGTTATTGATAACCTCGTCAACTCCAAGGCCAAGGCGATTGAGCGCGTTGAGCAGATTACCGGCAAGCATCTTGACTTCTATCAGGAGGATGTGCGCAGCCGCAAGGCGCTCGACGAAATTTTTGAAAAGCATAATATTGACTGCGTTATCCACTTCGCCGGGCTCAAGGCCGTGGGCGAATCGGTGCAGATGCCGCTGGAGTACTATGACAATAACCTCTTCTCCACCGTGCGCCTGTGCGAGGCTATGCGCGACCACAATGTGAAGAACATAGTTTTCTCCTCCTCGGCCACGGTCTACTCTGCGGATAACACCGTGCCCCTCGCGGAGACTTCCAATACCGGCCATTGCACCAACCCCTATGGCTGGACAAAGTACATGAACGAGCAGATCCTGCGCGACACCGCCAAGGCCGTTGACGACTGGTCGGTTGTCCTCCTGCGCTACTTCAACCCCATCGGCGCGCACTCCAGCGGCCTCATCGGTGAGGACCCGCAGGGCATACCCAATAACCTCATGCCCTATATCTCTCAGGTCGCCATCGGCCGCCGCGACCACCTCAATGTTTTCGGCAATGACTATGACACACCCGACGGTACAGGCGTTCGCGACTATATTCACGTTGTCGACCTCGCCCGCGGCCATGTCGCGGCCATTGAGTATATGCAGCATAACCGCGGCGAGAGCGTTTTCAACCTCGGCACCGGCAAGGGCTACAGCGTGCTTGACATGGTCAAGGCATTCGAGCGCGTCACCGGCCGCCCCGTCCCGTATGAGATTGTCGACCGCCGCCCCGGCGATATCGCCACAGTTTACGCCAGCCCCGACAAGAGCCAGCGGCTTCTCGGCTGGAGCGCGCAGTACGATCTTGACGATATGTGCCGCGACACTTGGGCATGGCAGACGAAAAACCCCATGGGTTACGATGATTAATTTAGCTAAATTGCACATGCCGGAAACTTATGTAAACCCGCGAACCCGTAAAATGAAATTTCTTTGTAATTTTTTCGATATTTTTGAAAATATTCTCTTGCAATTTGTTTGAACTTGTAGTAATATTGTAACCGAAACATAGGGAACAAATCTGTAGGTGTGTACGTCAAGTAAGGCAAGGGCATAAAGCACAGCAGAACTTTAGGGGGAAGAGCAATGAGAAAAAGATTATTAAGCCTTTTGCTTGCGGTAGTTATGACGGTTTCTATGGCCTCTGTGCTCACGGTCACGGCCAGTGCTGAGCCGACGGTGACAATTGTGCAGGTGCAGTCCGGCGATACGGTTGTCGGCATCTGCCAGAAGTTCGGCGTTGACTATTACAGCTATAAGAATCTTGTCATGGCGCTGAACAATGTCAGTGAGGAGAGCCAGTTTACCAACATCAAGGTCGGCGAGTATTTCGCCGTGCCGGTGTCTGACGCGGCGGCCAAAAGCCTGGCCAAAGCCACGACGAGCGTCACTATCACGCCGGGCAGCGGACAGACGAATTCTAACAATGCCAATGCTTCCAAGGTTCCCGGCATCGCAAATTCGATTCTCCCCAGCGACAGCGTCGGTTACTATATAGTACACCACAGCTTCCAGTCGGGAGAGACGATAAACAGCATCTACAAGGGCTGGGGGATCGGCTACAAGACCTATGCCAACCAGATACTCGCGCTCAACAATATCTCAAGCTTCAATAAAATCGGCGTCGGCAAGGACATGCTCCTGCCCACGACCGTGGTAGGTAACGAGGCGGATGTGGCGTACACGGTGATGGCGCACAAGATGAGCTCCGGCGAGACGGTCTATAATATCATCACCTCCGGTTACGGAATGGACTTCAAGACCAATCAGGAGCTTTTGCAGACCGTCAACGGCAAGGATAATCTCGCCGCCTTCAAGGTAGGGGAAATCCTCTACATCCCGATAAGCGGCACGATCTCAGCCGCGTAAAAAAGTAAAGTTTTCAGCTCTCTGCCCGCAAGGGCAGGGAACTGAGCTTATAAATTTCGTGTGCTTCGCCGGATTAGGGCTGGCGGAGATAAGCAAAGAAAAAAATTTCGACCCGGAAAGGGTCGGTTAGGGGGAGCAAATCCATGAAAAAACGGCTAATCAGTTTTCTGCTGACGGTCGTGATGCTGGTGTCTCTGTTCTCAGGATTCACGATAAGCGCATCCGCAGACGCGAATGTTGCTACTGTCTCTTTGAGCTCCGGCGATACGGTTGTCGGCCTGTGCCAGAAGTACGGTATAGACTACTATACCTACAAGAATCTGATCATGACCCTCAACGGCGTGACCGACGAGAGTCAGTTCAGCAAGCTTCCGGTAGGTGCTAAGGTTGTCCTGCCTGTCAGCAACGCGGCGGCGGCAGCTCTTTCGGGCGGCTCGTCCTCCGTTGTCGGCGGCGGCGCGACTGGCGGCACCAACGGCTCCGGATTAAATACCGGCAGTGTAATAAACCTGCCCGCCGGTGACCGCGTGGCATATTACCTTGTCACCTACACCGTGCAGAAGGGCGAGACTATCGGCACCATTTATGCCAATATGGGTCTGAGCTACAAGACTTATCAGAACCAGATAGTCAAGCTCAACAATCTCAAGAACATCAACTCCGTACAGGCGGGTCAGACTCTCGTTCTGCCCACCACTTCTCCCGGACTGCCTAACACTACATATACCACCGTCATGGCTCACACCATGAGATCCGGCGAGAGCGCGTACAACATTGTCTGCGGCAGCTATGCTCTGGACTACAACAGCAACCTCAGAAAGCTTCAGGCGCTCAATAACCGCGAAAACCTCGGCCTGTTCCGCATCGGCGAGACGCTGTACATCCCCGTTCCGGGCGTTGTTGACTCCAACACTATCGTCAATGGCGGCACTGGCAGCAGCGGCGGCTCCAATACCAACGGCTCCGTCAACAATTCCGGCTACTTCAACCTCGTCAGCCAGAACGCCGAGAACGGCAGCTTCGACCTTCAGGTCGGCGGCAAGAGCGTCAAGACCGCTTCCGCAGGACAGACTGTCAATGTCGTCTGCTCTCCTGAGACCGGCTATGCTGTCGACAGCATCAAGGTTGTCAAGGTCGGCGACGCGGCTACCGCGGTCACTGTCAGCAACAGCAGCTTTGTCATGCCCTCTTACTCCGTCACCATCAGCGTGACCTTCAAGAAGGCGGTGCAGTCTGAGATCAAGGTCGACGCGCCTTCCAACGGCAGTGTGGCCGTCATGGTCAGCAATCAGCGCGTGGACAAGGCGTACGCGGGCGCACAGGTTGAGGTCAAGACCACCCCGGCCACCGGCTTCATCCTTGACAATATCAGAGTTACATATAATGACTACCGTGACACCATCGCAGTTGAGAACGGCAAGTTCACCATGCCCAACTTCCCTGTAACGGTCACTGCCAGCTTCAAGGTAGACCCCAATTACAAACCCAGCATGGGCAACAATATCTATACCGATATCTCCAACGGCAAGATAGTCACCAAGGTCGGCACGACCGAGGTCACCCGCGCCAAGACCGGCGAGACCGTGACTGTTGATGTCAAGCCCGACGAGAACTACACCCTTGAGTCTATCTATGTCTATTATGACGACTTCAACAAGACTGTTGAGCTTGATAAGATGAGCTTCGTCATGCCGGCTGAGCCTGTCACCATCGTCGCGGTCGTCAAGCCCACCTCTCAGGCTGTGTTTGCCATCAAGACGGTGGAAAACAGCGAGGGCACATTAAAGACATATGTTGACGGCAAAGAGGTCAACAGCGCCAAGGTCGGCCAGAAGGTCACCGTCAAGGGCTCTTCCAGCAAGGCTTTCTATAACTACATCATCACCGTCACCAAGACCGGCGACAGCAGCACTGTAGTCTACTACGGCGACGCGGGCGAGTTTACCATGCCTGATTACCCCGTAACCGTCAGCGCAAAGTTCTACATCTATCATAACGTCGTCATTGATAGGAGCAACAGCACTAAGGGCACGTTCAATGTAACCGCTGTTATCAACGGTCAGCCTGTTTCCCGTGTCGGTGCGGGCGTTGAGCTCCAGGTCAATATCCTGAGCGTTGCCACGAACCTGACTGCCGGCAATATCATTGTCACTTATGCCGATGGCAGCACACATACGCTTGCAGACGGCAACAGATTCATCATGCCGGACTGCGATATCAGAGTCTCTGTCAACTTCACCGAAAAAGGCAAGGTAATTGCCAATAATCCTAAGGTTGACGGCGTTGACAGTGCCAAGATTGGCAACAGCTACACCATCCTCGGCAAGACTCTCAGCGATAATGAGGTCAAGCCGCAGACCGCCTATGCGGGCAAGGGCAACAACGTCACCGTTGTTCCCAAGTGCGCAATAGGTTATGAGCTCGACACAATAACCGTCAGCTACCATGATAAAGACGGCGTCTACCATGATAAGGAGACTGTAAAGAAGAACGATCTGACAGGCAACTATCAGTTCCCCATGCCCGATACGCAAAAGGATGTCTATGTGGATGTCTCCTTCAAGAAGATTCCGAGCTATAAGATTACCATTGTTTACGGCGAGGATAACAAGTCCCTCAGCATGGGCAGAGCAGAGGTTATGACGGCGCTCGGCGCTGTGGAGAGCGGAGCCGCCGGAGCGGTGATGAACATCCGTCTCTACCCCGCAACCGGCTACCAGATTGACAAATCCAAGGTCAAAGTAACCTGGGCGGGCGATAACAGTACTACAGGCAAGATTGATTGCAGCATTCTGAGCTATTACGGTGTGCTCAGCTTCAAGATGCCGAAGCTTACTGATATCGGCGTCAGCGACTACAGCGTCACTGTCGATGTCTCTGAGGCTTTTGTTGACATGAACCACAAGATTACGATTGAGCCTGTAGATAGGGCGGAGGACGGCCTTGAAAAGGGCATCCTCAAGGTTTCCATCAACGGTGTTGTCTATGACATGAACACGATAGTTGACCGGAAGTTCCCGGAGGGGACCAAGGTTACAGTCATCAGTGAATCCAGAGAAGGCTTCGCACTCTATGATGATGACGGTGACGGCTATCCCATCACGGTAACGAGAGAGGACGGCAGCAATGTGCCCATCACCATCGTTTCCGATACCAGATACACCTTCACGATGCCTCTCAGCAGCGTAAGAATCAGCGCAAACTACGATAAGGCCACCTATGGCATTACCAAGATTGATTCCGAGCACGGCAGCTTCACTGTGCCTTACCAGGGTCAGTGGAAGAGTGCGGTTGCAATCACCGATATCGTACCTGAGCTTGGCTACAAGCTTGAGGGTATCTATATCACCTATACCAGCAGCAACGGCGAGTACCGCGAGCGCGTCAGGCTCGACAACAACAGGATCGAACCCTTTGAGGGCCTGCCCAAGTCCGATGTAGTTGTTGAAGCGGTCTTTGTCCCCGTGGGTAACGCTCTCTCCATCAAATACACTTTCAGTTCTGATGATACTGACGCCAGCAGAAGCTACAAGGTTGATTTGACGGTTGAAGAGAAGGCGATAAGCATTGAGCGTGGTGGTTTAAACGGCCCCGACATCGCAAGCGGTATTCCCACCGGCAAGACGGTCGTCGTCTCCCGCAATAAGGCAAATATGGACACCCGCTATGATATCGTTGATGGTGAGGTCCGGGCAGTACTGACCGCCGGAACGGATACCATACCAGTGGCGGTCGAGAGCAAGAATGGTCTCTTCTACTTCACCATGCCTTATGTTGAGGAAGGCAAGACCTTAGAGCTCTATGTCAGATTCCAGCGCGTGGACGATGAGAACACCTATACTCTGATAGATGCTATCGAAAACGGCACGGCAACGCATCCTCAGCAGGTGCCGCTCACCAATCCCGCGGACGTGTACATCAAGGCCAACAGCGGCTATAATGCTCCCGTGTCTGTAACGCTTGAGTATTACGATATTGATGACAACAAGCAGACAATTGAGTTAAGTTCCTCCAGCTCTGATGCAGACGGGAACCAGAAATTTGTGATACCCGCTTCGTTTGCGACGAGCATTGACCTGAGCAAGCCTGTAACTGTAGTGGCCTCCTGCGAAGCCATAGACTATACTATCACGGCTGACGGCTGGACAGTTACCGTGGACGATGTTCCCGCCAACACTGCTAAGGTCGGCCAGACAATCAAAGCTGTGATTAACGTGCTGCCTCATTACAAGAACGTCAAGGTTACCGACGATTCAGCAACGGTGGTTTGTGAGTCCGATACCACTGAAATCATGTTCAAGATGCCTGCCTCCAATGTCAAATTTGAGACGATTTACGAGGTCGGAACTCTAACAGCGAACTTTGACAGCACATCTGGCGACGTTAAAATTGCGGTCAACGGTGCGGAAGCCGCGGCGGATGCAAAGGTCGGGTATGATGACGAAATTACAGTAACCGCAACGCCCAATGATGGCAAGATGGTCGAAAAAGTTGTCCTGGCGGA
>CAUABY010000119.1 GCA_958427375.1 uncultured Eubacteriales bacterium | reverse complement strand
CCACAGAGCCATTGTCTGGGGTGTGCAGTCGCATTTCTATATGGACTTTTTGGTATGGCTGCTCAACTGCTGGGGCATTGTGCCGCTGACAGATATGCTGTCCATGGTGTCCACCAAGATCATCGCCGAAACAGACACCCCGGAAAATCGTGAGCAGGCAATATATGACATTGCGTGGCTGACAGAGAACATGATTATGCGAAACCGCACTCACGGCGGCTACAAGGTGCTGCTCGACGAATTGTGGGAGTTCGTGGAAGAATTCAACGCCGACATGGTTATCCTCTGGGAGCACATGAGCTGCAAGGCGCTTGACGGCATGCACGGTCAGTTTGAGGAGAAAGCGCGCGAGCGCGGAATACACCTCATTTGGGTCTCCCATGACCTTTTCGACCCGCGCGTTATCTCAAGGCAGGGCGTACGCGACCAAGTGAACAGCTACATGCGAACCGTGATGCGCGAAGAACCTGTCGACCCGACGCTTGAAAACCTCAACGACAACGAGTCATGGTGATAAGGAGGAACGTTTAATGAACAAGCTGAAAAAGACGCTGACGCGGGTGCTGTTCAAAACACTTTTGGTGCTGCTGTCACTGTTCGGAGTGACCTTTGTCGTTTACTTCTTCAATCTCGACATGAAGCTGACGGCGGCGATGGAGCCGATACTTTTCCGCTTCTATGACAAGGTGAAGCGCGACCAGCATCTATAAAACGAAAGAGGCAGACGACAAATTAAAATGAATGACTTCAAAGTATACGAAATTAAGCAGAGCATATTTCAGGCAAACGACAACGAGGCAGATCTTTTGCGCGCAGAGCTGAAAAAGCAGCGCACGTTCATGCTAAACCTCATGTCCTCCCCAGGCAGCGGCAAGACCACCACGCTCACCCGAACCATCGAAAAGCTGCGCGGCGAGATGAATATAGGCATAATGGAGGCGGATATCGACTCCGCTGTTGATGCGGAAAAGATTGCCCAAACCGGAACGCGGGTTATCCAGCTTCACACCGGCGGCATGTGCCATCTTGACGCGAACATGACCCGGCAGGGGCTTGAAGAGTTCGGCACCGAGGGGCTTGACCTTGTGGTGCTGGAAAACGTGGGCAACCTTGTGTGCCCGGCGGAGTTTGACACTGGCGCGTCCAAGAACGCGATGATTCTCTCCGTTCCGGAGGGGCATGATAAGCCGCTCAAGTACCCGCTCATCTTTCAGGTGTGCGACGCGCTTATCATAAACAAGATTGATGTTCTCCCCTACTTCGACTTTGACCTTGACAAGGTGAAGGAGTTTGCGCATATGCGTAACCCCAAGCTGAAAATCTTCCCTGTCAGCGCCAAAACCGGCGAGGGTATGGACGAATGGTGCAGCTGGCTGCGCGAGCAGGTCAGGGATTGGAACAAGTAATAAACCGCAAAAAAACTCAGGCTGGTCTTACACAAAGACCAGCCTGAGTTTTTATCCGCTGAAACTCCGCTGAAACCGCACGGCCGGTATGCAGCCCGGCAAAGCCGGGGATTTAATCAAAGCCCCAGCATATTCAGCATGCCGCTTATGCCCACGCCGATATAGACTATGTTTTTGAGCTTTTCGCCGTTTACCCTGTCCACTATCTTGTTGGCCGCCGCCACGCCGACACCAACACCGACGACGCCCGCCAGAATCGGTGCGATGTGCGCGGGGAGCAGGATGCCGTTTTTAACGCGCAGACAGGTTGCAAGCAGCAGATTTATGAAGAAAAGGCACTCGGTTGTGCCGAGAAACTCTTCCTTGCTGCCAGTGTGCGCGAGAAAGTAGAGCACCATAAGCGGCCCGCCGACGGAGAAAAGCCCGCTGCACAGGCCGGAAAACGCGATGGCGAGTATGCTCACCGCAAGCGGCCACTTCTCGGCAGAGGATTTTTTAGCGAGCAGGAAGTGATAGAGCGTGATGAGCACAAGAAAAATGCCGAAAAGCCGCTTCAAAAGCGCCTCGTCCACATGCGGCGCGATATAAATGGCGGAGGACGACACGGCGGCATACAAAATAAGCGGCAGAATCACCTTCTCAATGCGGATATGCCTGCGGTAGCGAATCAGCATGAAAACAATGATGACAAGGCTTATTATGCCCGTGATGGCCGCCGACTGGCTTATGGGATAAAAATGCGGCAGGAGCACCATTAAAATAATGCCCGCGCCAAAGCCGCACACACCCTGCGATATGCCCGCGAGCACTGAAAATATAGAGACTAAGACCAACAGCGGCATTTTTATATCCTCCGTGCGTTTCTTTTCGCCTATAAAAATATATCACATTCCGCCCGCAAATAAAAGGTCTGTAAACATCGGATTATTAATCGAAATAATGAATTATTTACTGGCGCAATTTAAAATAGTATGCTACAATATCTGCCGGAAATCACACATCAGGAGACAAAGATGAACGACATTATATTACTCAAGCTCGGCGAGATAATTCTCAAGGGGCTCAACAGAAGATATTTTGAGAATAAGCTCATGTCAAACGTCCGCCGCCGCCTTTCGCGTATAGGCAGATTCAAGGTCTACTGCATACAGTCTACCGTGTATGTGGAGGCCGCCGAGGATAACGCCGACATGGACGCGGCGTTTGAGGCGCTGCAAAAGGTATTCGGCGTTGTGGCTGTTGTGCGCGCCGCCGCCTGCGAGAAGGATAAGGACGCAATCACGAAGCTTGCGCTTGAGTACCTGCGGGAGGACATGGAGAACGCCAGGAGCTTCAAGGTGGAGTCAAAGCGCAGCGACAAGAGCTTCCCGATGACGAGCATTGAGCTTAGTCAGTACGTCGGCGGTGAGCTGAATGAAGCTTTCCCCGATGTGGCGGTCGACGTTCACAACCCGGAGTTTATCGTACACATCGAAGTGCGTGACCTTGCGGCCTATGTCCACGGCGCGCCCGCCCCCGGTGCGGGCGGTATGCCGGTGGGCTGCAACGGCTCCGCCGTGACTCTGCTCTCCGGCGGCATCGACAGCCCCGTGTCCTCATACATGATATGCAGACGCGGCATCCACCTCATCCCCGTACACTTCTTCTCTTTCCCCTACACCTCACAGCAGGCCAAGGAGAAGGTTATAGAGCTGGCTGAGGAGCTGACCGTATACTGCGGGCGCATGACGATGGAGATAGTCCCCTTCACGCACATTCAGGAGGAAATCCGCGACAAGTGCCCGGAGGAGTATTTCACGCTGATAATGCGCCGCTTTATGATGCGCATTGCCGAGCGCATCGCCAAGGATAACAACGCCAAGGCCATTGTAACGGGCGAAAACCTCGGTCAGGTCGCGAGCCAGACGATGGAGGCCATGGCATCCACGCAGGCGGTCATTGATTTGCCGGTGCTCCAGCCGCTCATTGGCATGGACAAGGAGGAGATTGTGCGCATGGCGCGCAGAATCGGCACCTTTGACACCTCCATTCTCCCCTATGAGGACTGCTGCACGGTGTTCACGCCCAAGCATCCGCGCACACGGCCAAAGCTCAAGGACGTGGAGCTGGCAGAGAGCGCGCTTGACATCCAAGCGCTCGTGAATGAGGCAATAATGGGCATTGAAAGGGTGACTGTAGGATGAAAAGGACATACGACACTGAGATAATTTCCGTGGGCACTGAGCTTTTGCTCGGCCACGTTACCAATACCGACGCGCGCGATATATCCGAGCAGCTCTCGCAGATAGGAATAAACGTGAAGTATCACACGGTTGTGGGCGACAACCCTGAGCGGCTGGCGCAGTGCGTGGCGATTGCCAAGGAGCGCGCGGACATTATAATAACCACCGGCGGGCTCGGCCCCACCTGCGACGATTTGACAAAGCAGGTCACGGCCAAGGCTTTCGGCGTGGAGCTCGTGGCAGACGAGAAAGAGATGGCGGCGCTCTACGACTACATCACCCGCTCGCGCCACTTCACCGAGAACAATCTCACACAGGCAATGCTGCCGGAGGGCTGCACCGTTTTCCACAACAGCTGCGGCACCGCGCCCGGCTGTGCCTTTGAAAAGGACGGGAAAGTGGTGATTATGCTGCCCGGCCCACCCAAGGAGTGCTTTGCGATGCTGCGCGAGAGCGCGCTCCCCTATCTCAAAAAGCTCTCCGACGAGCAGATTGTCTCCCACTCGGTACACATTTTCGGCATCGGCGAGAGCACGGTGGACAGCATCTTTGCCGACGAGATGAACGCCATGACGAACCCCACCATGGCGCCTTATGCCAAGGAGTGCGACTGCCTTGTGCAGATTACGGCCAAGGCCGCGAGCGCCGAGCAGGCCGAGGCCATGATTGCGCCCGTGATGGAGCATGTGAAAGAGCGGCTCGGCGAATATGTATACGGCGTGGACGTGGAGAGCGTTGAAGAGGCCGTGATGGAGCTTATCAAGGATAAGCCGCTGACCTTCGCTGCGGCGGAGAGCTGCACCGGCGGCGAGCTTGCAAAGCGCTTCACCGACCTGCCCGGCGCGAGCGCCTATTTCCTCGGCGGGGTTGTGACCTACACCAACGCGGCAAAGGCGAAGCTTCTGGGCATTGATTCGGCGCTCATTGAGGAGAAGGGCGCTGTGAGCTATGAGGTGGCCAAAGAGATGGCCGAGCGCGTGCGCGCGCTTATGGGCGCGGACATCGGCCTTGGCGTGACCGGCCTTGCCGGGCCTGACGGAGACGGCGTACACGATGTGGGCACGGTGTTTGTGTCCATGGCGGTGGAGGGTCAGACCTGGGTACGTGAGCTGCACCTCGGCACACACCGCACGAGAAGCTTCATCCGCCGCATGGCCGGCAACCACGCATATGACATGATGCGCCGATATATGACAGGCAAAAGAATACTGCCCGATTAAAACACAATATACGCAAAGCCCGCCCCGGAATTTTGCTTTCGGGGCGGGCTTTGTACACTCACACCGCGCTTAAGCGCGCGGCGGATTTCAGCATCAGCTTGGCTCGGCGCTTTCCGTGCCGGTGTACAGCTCAAGATTCTTGCTTTTATAGTAATAGGTGTTGCCAAGGAGCCGGTCACAGAACATGGCATAGATATCATTTGCGGGGCGGGCGCTCTCGATAACGACGGAGTTTTCCATCTGCCGCTCACCCAAGAGCAGGCGCAAAGCGACATTTACGCAGGGGCGTGACGGGCTGAGACAGGCGGCGAATGCCCTGGTGTCAATCTCGCCCAGCTCGCCGGGCTGGAAGATGACCGCCTCAAGCGTATCGGGATATTCCGGCGAGGCGACGCGGTTCAGCACCAGCTCACCGGCACAAAAGCGCAGGTCGTCCGAGCAGCGATAGCTGCCATAGCGGTATTCTATGTAGCGCGAGAGCAGGTACAGCTCATCAAAGGACACGTAAACGAAGTCCGCCTCCGCGCTGTGGCTGCTATTCTCACGCGCGGCCTGCACACTGCGCCCGGTGTCAACGTCGCCGGAGACGGCGGCTTTCACCATGAGCGCCAAGTAGTCCGGTTCCGGCTCAGGCAGGCGCTCGGCACAGGTCGTCAAACAAAGCGCCGCTGCGATAACAAGCAACAGGGAAACCAGCTTCTTCACATATTTCACCTCCCGACTTAAATATAAGCCGAAAGCGGCGAGAAATATGTCAAAGCAAAGGGGGAAATACAATAAAAACATGCCGCGCCCAAAATTGAGTGCGGCATCGACGGCGTTATATTATTTTTGCGCCCTGTTTTTCAGCCTTTTCCCGCGGCGCGCTTCAACTCGCTCAAAAATTCATAGGGCACATTCAGATTACACTTTATCCCCGTGCCGAGGGCTATGTGCGGCTTATTGCTGCCGTGGAAGTCACTGCCGCCGGTCTTTACAAGGCCGTACTCGTCGGCAAGGCGCTCAAGATACGCCACCATCTCCGCGTCATAGCCGGAGTAGCGGCACTCCATGCCGCGAAGGCCATGGGCCATGCAGTACTCGATAATCTCACGCAGGCCCGCGTCATCACGCTTATACTGAAAAGGATGGGCCAGAACCGGCACACCGCCCGCCGCGCAGATAATCTCCACCGCGCTCTCTATGGGCAGGATGGTGCGCGGGATATAGTAGCGCTGACCCTTTTCAACATAGCGGTCAAACGCGTCCTGCACGCTGTTCGCCATGCCGAGCTCCACGAGGATATCGGCAAAGTGCGGGCGGCCGATGACATCACCGAAGCGGCGGCGCATATCGTCATAGCTCACGGGCAGGCCGTCCGCCGCCATGAGCTCTGCCATTTTGCGGTTTCGCTCGTTGCGGTCATTCACCACCCAGTCGAGCACCGGGCGCAGCTTCTCCGAATTGGGGTCTATATAATAGCCCAGAATATGCACCGCGCCGCCGTACTTGGTGCTTATCTCTATCCCCGGCACGACCTCCACACCGAGCTCCGCCCCGGCCTTAGCGGCCTCGGCATAGCCGGAGACAGTATCATGGTCTGTCACGGCGACGGCGGCAAGGCCGCTTTGCGCGGCGAGCTCAACAACCTCGCGCCCGCTTAAAGTGCCGTCAGAGGCGGTGGTATGTACATGCAGGTCTATCTTCTTCATCCGATTATTTTCTCTCTCCATTCGTTGCACCTTGCATAGATATCCTCCGCGCTCTCGTCGAGGAAGAACTCTCCGTTTTCATACAGAACCCTGCCATTTACCATGGTGAGGCGCACATTCTCCTTAGAGCCGGAGTAGACGATGTTTTTCGCAATATTAT
>CAUABY010000118.1 GCA_958427375.1 uncultured Eubacteriales bacterium | reverse complement strand
CAGGAGTGGGATTGCAGCCGACCACTTCACCGTTGTCGCAGTCCACATACACTTCGTACTGCATCCAGTCGGTTACTACATCAATTCTATAGTATCCGTTTTCCACCTCGTACAAGCATCTGGGAGTGCAGGTATGATTAGGGTCTACAGAACTAATAGCTGCGGACATGGCAGCGTCAATTGAAACTGACATTGACTTACTCATTTTAACTTCCTTTTTCCTTTCATTCAAGTGGGAGGGAAGCAAATCGCATCCCCCGGCTTATCAAATACACGCGGTGCAGTATAGCACTTTTGGCGCATAACTTGCTCAGCGCGGGAATAATTTGCATTTTTTCAGGCATAACTTGCAGTTCGTTTTCTTTTACGAAAGTGATAGAATGTTATACATCTTGTGAATTTCTTTTATTTTGCTTTATTGAGGGAGCAGGATAACGTGGCTGAACTATTTCATTGGTATTTTGAGGCAAGCCAAACTACATGGGTTACATATGTTTCTGATTTGATTTACTACGTCATGTGGTTTGTGCTTATGGACGTGACGCACAAATCACGCTTTAAGCTATGGGTAACCATACTTGCAGAGGCAGTCGTTGCAACAATTATTTTCCCAGCCATAGCCCATCTTCTGCCTTTCATGTCAGTGCTGCGAGTCGTAATTCTATATGTGTTTCTTTTCTTGTTCTGCTTTGTTATTTTCAAGGATTCCAAGGCAAAAGTCGCCCTGTCGCTTGCCATGGTACAGCTTTTTAGTGTGCTCAATGAGCTGTTGGGCAGCGCGGTCTATTTCCCGGAAGAGGTTTTAGCCGGTAGGCTGGATTTAATCAGCACACAGGATTTGATACTTCGCACATATCTTCCTTACGAAGTTTTATCTGGAATCTGCTTCCTGATACTTTTCATTTTCTTGAACCGAGTACAATTCAACCTTAAAATCCGCGACTGCCTGCGGCTGACGCTTTATCCGCTGAGCCAAGCCCTGCTCATGTGTGGCTGGCTGAAAGTTTTGTCCATAGACAGAAACTATGTCTCCCCTGCGCTGTTTGCCGCCTTGCTGGTGATATGTGTTTTAGCCGATGTTGCGCTCTTGCTGATAATCCGCGATGTTGCGCGCCGTGCGCAGCTTGAAAGCGAAAACAAACTGCTTGAGCAGCAGCTCGGCCAGCAGGAGAAGCATTACGCGGCGCTGAACGAACAGTACGACAGCATCCGCGTCATGCGCCACGACATTGCCAAACACATCGACGCGGTGGAAAGTCTGGTGAGACGCGGCGAGCAGGACGAAGCTCTGCGCTACCTTGCGGAATTTAACGAGGTATGGCACAACGTTCCCGTTTCCTACTGCCAGCATCCCGTGGCCGACGCGTTTTTGTCCAGCAGGATAAGCGCGGCGGAGGCACTTGGGATCAAGACCGAGTTTACCGGCAACATCCGCCCGGACATTGCCGTAAGCAGTGTTGATCTCATCCGCTGTCTGGGTAATCTTCTGGACAACGCTTATGAAAGCTGCAAGCTCTCTGCGGGGAGTTCTGTCAGCCTGAAATGCGTTGAATCCGCGGGCTGCCTTGTGATTGCGACGGAAAACCCGGCAGAAGCAATTCCTGTGAACCGAAAAAAGCGCATCCACAATTTGGAGCGCGGTATCGGTACGCGAGTACTGTCTGATATTGCGAAGAAGTACGACGGCAGCTTTACCTCCGGCCCGGAGGGCAAGCTGTACCGCGCCTCTTTGATATTGAAAGTGTGAAAGGAGCCACCATGATTAAAATTGCAGTTTGTGATGACGACCCCAATTTGCTTGAACGCGCAAGCAGTCTTATAGCCTGCCAGAAAGATTACAGCCCTTCCGAGACGAGGACCTTCACTTCCGGTGAATTACTTATCAGCGCGATAATGGAGGGAGGCTGGCTGCCCGACATTGTTTTTATGGATATTGTGCTGGGCGAAAACAGCAGCGGTATTGACATTGCTAAAGAGCTGAACCTTATCTGTCCAAATTGTTCAATCATTTTTCTCACCGGTCATTTGCTTTTCGCCCCGGATGTATATGAAACGCGGCACAGTTACTTTATCCTTAAGAGCCGGTTGGAGGATAAAGTCGGCGCCGCTCTTGAAAGGGCATGCAGCGATATGGGCAGGAGAGAATATATCCATCTGCGCTGCAACACCGAGGAAGTAATACTGCCGGTAAACGAGCTGCTTTTTATGGAGCGAAAGCTGAAAAGGACGCTGGTCTGCCAAAGCTCAGGCAAAAAACACCTTGTCACCGCAAAGCCTTCCGATTTGATTTCAAAATTACAGCACTCGCCTATTATTCACTGCCATCAGAGCTACTGGGTGAATCTGGACTTCGTAAGCAAAATGAGCGCGGACAGCTACATCACAAACGCCGCGCAGTCGCGGGTCTTGTGAGCAACCTTTTGCGGTTTTGGATTGCGGCTTTGGCAAAGCGGTCTATCGGGAAAATTAAAGCCATATTCCGGCGGGGGAAAACACGAAGCTTTGTGATTTCTCCCGCCGTTTTTTCTTGACGCTTTGACCGGATAATATTATACTTTAAGATGTTAAACGCCGCTTTTTACACATTCTTAACCATTCGCACCGCGCAGATTGTATAATATAATTAAATCAATTTTAGGGGGCAAAATATATGAATAAACGCGCTCTTGTCGTTGAGGACGACGTTAATATTGCCGAGCTTTTGCGCCTGTATCTGGGCAAAGACGGCTTTGAGGTCATGATTTCCCCGGACGGAGGCAAAGCCAAGTCCATGTTTGACCTTTTCCAGCCGGACGTCGTGCTGCTGGACATCATGCTTCCTGTTAAAGACGGCTGGCAGGTATGCCGTGAAATCCGTGAAAAATCATCCACGCCCATCATCATGCTGACCGCAAAGGGCGAGACGACCGACAAGATAAACGGCCTTGAAATGGGCGCTGATGACTATGTAACCAAGCCTTTCGAGGTAAAGGAGCTTTTGGCGCGTATTCATGCCGTCATGCGCCGCACCGACGCCGACGCTCCTGTGGAGCGCAAGCTCAGCTTCGACAAGCTCATCATCAATCTCGATTCCTATGAGCTTATTGTGGACGGCAAGAAGGTTGACACGCCGCCGAAAGAGATGGAGCTTCTCTACCACTTGGCCGCATCTCCCAACCGCGTTTTCACCCGCAACCAGCTTTTGGATGAAGTCTGGGGCTTTGACTACTTTGGTGACTCGCGCACGGTGGACGTACACATAAAGCGCCTGAGGGAGAAGCTTGAGGGCGTATCCGACAAGTGGAGCCTGAAAACCGTTTGGGGCGTGGGTTACAAGTTGGAGATGACCGAGTAATGCGCGATGAAGAGCATATACCTTAAAAACTTTGTGGCGACGGCGCTGTTGGTCTCGGTGAGTTTTCTCATAGTGTCCTTCGCCTTTGTGGGCATTGGGCGCAGCTACATTATAGGCGAGTACCGCGAGAGCATGACCGACTCCGCGCGCGAGGTGTCGCGCACGGCGGCAGCCATCGCCCAAAGCGACTCGCTGACAAACTGGGTTTTGAGCATGACGCTCTCTTCCCTTTCAAACTCCACCGGCAACCACATATTTATCGCCGACCCCAACGGAGTTATTGTGACCTGCTCTGACCGCGCGCCCGTGTGCGAGCATATGGGCTATCACATCGCGCCGGACGTTTTGCAGACACTGCGCACCGATGGCTTGATAAACGACATCACAAACCTCGGCGGCTTCTATGGCAGCAACCGCTATGTTGTCGCACAGCCTATCTGCGTGTCCGGTGAGGATGATGTGCTGGGCTTCGTATTCGTTACAAACGATATTGACAACATGCTTGGCGCGTGGTCGACCTTTTTGTACATCGCCGCCACCGTCATGGTATGCGTATTTGTCGCGGCGCTGTCCATATCGCTGTTCTACTCTAAGCGGCTGGCTCAGCCGCTGGATGAGATTGCCGCCGCCTCGCGCAAATTCGCGCGCGGTGATTTCTCCGTGCGTGTCAAGCAGACGGAGGACACAACTGACGAGATGGGTACGCTTATCGACTCGTTCAACACCATGGCGGACTATCTTGAGGTGTCGGAAGCGCGGCGCAGTGAGTTTATCGCAAACATATCCCATGAGCTGAGAACGCCCATGACGACCATTGCGGGCTTTGCCGACGGCATACTTGACGGCACGATTCCCAAGGAGCAGGAGGAAAAGTACCTGCGCTCAATCCGCGACGAGACGCGCCGCCTGTCCCGCCTTGTACGGGATATGCTGGACGTGTCGCAGATGAAAGCGCGCGCTGCTGACCCAAGCAAGCGCACAGTATTTGATTTGACTGAGCTTGTGGTACAGACCCTTTTGAGTTTTGAGACGCGCGCGACGAAGAAGAATCTGGACGTCGACCCGCAGCTTCCCGACAACCATATCATGGTTCGCGCGGACAAAGACTCGATAACGCAGGTCATCTACAACCTGCTCGACAACGCCATGAAGTTTGCCCGCGAGGGCACCTGCATCACTCTGCGCATCTACAAGGACAACGGCAAGGCATACGTCTCCATAAAGGATGTGGGCGAGACAATCCCGCCGGACGACCTGCCCTTTATCTTTGACCGTTTCCACAAGTCCGACCGCTCGCGCAGTCTGGACAAAACCGGCGTGGGGCTGGGGCTGTATCTCGTGAAGAGCATAATAAACAGCCACGACGAGGATATCGCCGTGCGCAGTGAGGACGGTGTGACGGAATTCGTTTTCACTCTGCCGCTGGTCTGACATATATTTTTTCAGCCTGGCAAGCTGTTTCCCGCATTGCGGCTAACTTGCCCGCTGATTATTAAGAGGAGTTTCTATGAGAAACGACAAATCAAACTGGTATAACAGCAACAGCAGCTGGTATGAGCCGCTCTACAAAAACGCGCCGTCAAAGGCCGCGTCCAAGAAACCAAAGCGCTCGCTGACAAGAGCGCGCGTCGGCGGCATTATTGCACTGGTGCTCGTACTAATCATCGCAAGCTCACTAATTTTCAGCGGCGCGGGCAGCGCCTCCCCTTCTATAATAATAGGCGACGGGAGCGGTGCGCGCGGTCTGCCCGACAGCAAGGAGGATTATTTCAATTCCTACTACACAAGCACCGACACCGATTCCGCCCAGATTGACATACCGCGCGTAAAGCCTGCGACGGACTTTAAGTTTGTGTTTGAGGAAAAGAGCGGTGAAGAACTCACCTTGAATGAGCTGTATGAACAGTGCTCCCCGTCGATTGTCGGCATTTACGGCTATATGGACGGGTTAAGCGGCTACACGTGGGGCTCCGGCATTATTCTGAGCGAGGATGGCCTTATTATCACAAACACGCACATCATAGACGGCTGCAACAGTGCCACGGTCGAGCTTTTTGACGGCACGGAGTACGAGGCCGCGCTCGTTGGGGCGGACACTATAAGTGATATCGCGGTGCTCAAGATTGAGGCCGAGGGGCTGAGTGCGGCAAGCTTCGGCAACAGCGGCGATATCGCCGTCGGCGACAAGGTAGCCGCCATCGGCAACCCGCTGAGGCAGAGCTTCCGCCTGTCACTGACTGACGGCATTATCTCCGGCATTGACCGCGGTGTGAGCTACAAGGGCCGCAGTATGATGCTTTTACAGACCAATGCCGCGCTGAATGAGGGCAACTCCGGCGGCGCGCTGTTCAACATGTACGGGCAGATTATCGGCATCACAAACATGAAGATGACCTCGGTTTACACGAGCATTGAGGGCATAGGCTTTGCCATACCGACGGACACAATGCGCGGTATAATAAACTCCATTCTCGAAAACGGCGAAGTGCGCGGCCGCCCGTCAATCGGTATCACCGTGGGTGCTATCGCCCCGGAAGCGCGCGACGAATACGACTTGCCGCAGGGGCTGTACGTCTCCGACGTGCAGGAGAAATCCGACGCGGCAAAACAGGGTATCAAGGTTGGCGACATTATAACTGAGGTCAACTACCAGCCTGTGACTGACACCCAGCAGGTAAATGACATTAAAAATTCACTCCTCATCGGCGATATTATGATGTTCAAAATCTGGCGTGACGGCGAGACCTTTGAGGTTGAAGTCATGCTGATGGACACGAACGACATATACTGAGCGTGTAAAAGCTCCCGCATCCGGTATTAATCCGGCTGCGGGAGCTTTTTTCTATCGTTTTTGTTTTATTATGCTGTTTTGAGTTTATTGTGCGGCGGAAAGCGCATCCTTTTGCGGTTTACGGCTGCTTTTGAGAATGGCAGGACCCGCTCATTGCGCAGTGAGAGCAGCCACAGCCGCAGGCGGATTTACCCTTTTTCCTGTCGCGCAGAATTCCAATGATTACCGCCGCAACGACGGCAGCCAATGCCGCGCTGATTATAATAGTTCCTATATTTTCTGCGAGCCAATTAAGCATGTTTTTCCCTCCTGTTCTGTCTGTTTTTATAGGTGCGGCGACCCGCCCCATCCGGGGCAGGCGCCGCGAAATCCCCGTGCTTTGGATAAAGAGGTTTTTGAAGAAATGAGAAAATATGGAGTGAACATATGGCTTTGTTGTATAGAGAGCACGGGGGGCAAGCAAATCGTCTTAAATTGCCCTTGTGAGCCTGGTCGCCTCTTTGTAGGGCTTGAAGAGCATATACACCATTACAGCAAGCACCGCGACAGCGAAGATGAGACCAATCACATTCACGCTGCCGGTG
>CAUABY010000117.1 GCA_958427375.1 uncultured Eubacteriales bacterium | reverse complement strand
GCAAGGCCCGCAGGGCCCGGCTGGAGCAACGGGCGCACAGCGACCGCAGGGAGAAACCGGTGCAACCGGCGCAACCGGCCCACAAGGGCCGCAGGGCCCTACCGGAGCAACGGGTGCGCAGGGGCCGCAGGGCATTCCCGGTGAGGCGGCGACAAATGAGAACGCCATGTTCTACGCGCCCGCCTCGCAGACCGTGGCCAGCAATGCCCCGCTCGCGTGGACGGCAAGCAGCGTCAATTCCTCCGGCAGCATCACGCCCGTTGGCACAACCGGCGTGACGCTTGCGCCGGGCGAATACCTTGTCAGCTTCGTCAGCGATGCGAGCGCCGATAACAACAACCGCATAGATACCGCGCTCGCGCTCGACGGCACAGCCTTGGCATACGCCGAGACCGCCGCCACCAATCAGGCCAACACTGTTGACAGACTCGCGCTGACAGCCATTGTCAGCCCCGCGACTGCGCAGACGCTGACTGTCATAAACAGAAGCGCTAATGAGGTCACTCACACCAACAGCACTCTGACCATAGTAAAACTCGCGTAAAGAGAAAAGCCCCGGAAGATAAAAAACCTGCTCCTATATTATTATAGAAGCAGGTTAAACTTTTTTGATGATGTGCACCTAAAGCACACATATTGATACATAAATCAGCCGATAATACGTCTCGCCTCAAAGCCGCGGTTGGTGTAGCTGCCGGAGAGGTTGGAGATTATAACGCCGGTGGTGGAGTTCGACGCGTGGACGAACTGCCCGTTGCCCATGTAGATGCCGACATGCCCAATGTAGCTGCTGCCTGAATAGAAGCAGAGAATGTCGCCGGGCTGAAGCTCGCTTGCATCAACATGCCGCCCGTTCTTTGCCTGATCCGCCGCAACACGGTTGAGGCTGTAGCCGAACTGCTTGTACACATACTGCACAAGACCGGAGCAGTCAAAGCCGGTGCTCGGCGAAGTTCCGCCCCATGTGTAGTTGTAGCCAACAAATTGCAGCGCGTAATTCACAATGTCCTGACCCGTGGCGCTGCCGGTGCCCGGCGCGGAGGGCTGCTGTGTGCTGCCGCTGTTGCTCCCCGCGTTGGAGGCGGAATAGCTGCCTTCCTTAACATAGTCGCTGTAGACATAGCCGACAACGTTGTTGTAAATTACCTGCGCCCAGCCGTCATGTGCGGTGATGAGTGAGACGGGGTTGCCATAGAACAGCTCGCATATTACCCCGGCCGTCATCGTCGGCTGCATGCGGAAGCGCACGTTGTTCCCTGTGATATAGGCGTCTTTATACTGTGTGCTCGGCGCCTGCGTGGGCGTGGGCGTCTGTGCTGGTGTCTGCGCAGGGGCTTGTGTCGGGGTTTGCGTCGGCGTCACTTCGGGGTTCGGCAAGGTATTGCCTGAGCCGCCGACTGGGAAAAAGGTCGTCCCGCCGCTGCTCGCGGAGGAGCTAAAAAGCACGTAATTGCCGTGTACATAGCCCGAAACGTTGTCAATAACACACTGATACCAGCCGTTGCCGGGGTTGCCGGTGACATAAAGCTGCTTGCCGGTGTTGTATGTGTTGATGATTGAGTAGTTCGTGCCGGGGCCGGAGCGGAAGCGCACATATGTACCCTTGATATAGCCTGCCTGAGCATTGCTCGGCACGCTGCTCGTCGCCTGCGGCGTGGGAGTGGACGAGGGTGAGGGCATGGGGGCTGCCGTGGGGACGGGCGTCTGCACCGGGGTCTGTACCGGGGCGGGCGTCGCCGTCGGTATCGGGGTCTGCGCAGGTGTGGGCGTGGGCGCGGGGGTGGCGTCCGGGCGGATAAAGCTTACGCCGCCGTTGCCGCTGGTATTGCCGCTGCCGCCGGTTATCTCATCGGGCTGGGGCAGGGCATGGCTCGGCTGTGTACTCGCTTCGGGGATGATGAAATTCACACCGCCGCCGCTGGTGCTGACAGCGCCGCTGCCTTTGGAAACATAGCTGTCATAAATATAGCCAAGCTGCCCGTCGATAATGCAGGCCGTCCAGCCGTCGGAAGAGCTGAGAATGCTCAGCTCCTTGCCCTTGTTGTACTCACCGAGCACGGAATAGTCCGAGCCGGGGCCGGAGCGGAAACGCACATACATGGCGTTTATGTGCCCAAGCTCAAGCCCGGCAGTCGAGTATACCGGCGAGGAGGAAGGCAGGCTGGGCGAATATGATGCACCCAGAGAGAGGTAGGAGGCGGAGATAAAGCCGTTATATCCGCCGTAAGATACAGCGTACCACGAACCGTTTGAGCGGTCGGTCACTTCAACGGCAGTGCCGCTGTCGAGTGTGCCGATTACGTAATAGTTTGTGCCCGGCCCGACGCGGAAATTAACCCCGTTGCCGGTGACAGTCGCGCTCTCCGCAAAAGCGGGAACGATGAGTGTTGAGCCAATCATCACCGAGGCAATGAAGGTCCTCAAGATGTTTTTGCGCATTGAAAACAGATCCTTTATGTTTATTTAGGGATAAGTTCAACTTGCGGAGCAGCAGCTCCGTTCAGATGTTTTTAATCCGGGAGAAGTCCTATCCCTTATCTGGAGGAAAGTGCGCGCTCAAGCCACACCGCGGCAACATCCAGGGCGAGGTACAGGCTGTCCTTTTCGCTCTTTTTCACCACTCTGTCCTTTGACTTGATGGACGGGTCGGTGAGCTGAAGCTGAACCGAAACTTTGCTTGCAACGTCAAGATCCTTTACTTTCTTGGTGTCGAGAATCTGAAGCATTGCAATGTATTTGTCTGCAAAGCTGCCGTAATAAATGATGTTGTCTTTCCTTTGGAGAGGATGACCCTTATACTCCAATGTTTTTGCCACTAAAAAGCACCTCCAGTGTTGTAACTAAAATGTAACACAATGAATTAATATTGTCAACGGAAAATGTTGGACGATTTTCCAGCTGCTTGTAGATTGCGGGTGAGGGGCTTAGCTCAGCCGAGATAATCCGTGCCGTTGCCCCAGTCGATGCCGCCCCAGCCGGAGTTGTCACCCCAGCCGGTGCCGCCGGAATTATTGCCCCAGTCGATACCGGTGTCGCCGGAGCCGCTGCCCCAGTCGATGCCGGTGTCACCGGAGCCGCTGCCCCAGTCAAGGCCGGTATCGCCGGAACTGCTGCCCCAGCCGGTGAAATCATCATCCGTGCCGGTGTCAAGGTCGCTGGTGTAGCCGTTGGTTATGCCGAAAATGCCGGTATTTTCGCCGATATACGGGTAGGTGAAGGCCTTGTACTCAAGCCCGTCGTGCAGCTGCTGCATGACCTTGCGCCAGAGCTGTGCGGCGGGGTTGCCGTTGCCGGTTACGACCTGCGGAATGTCATAGCCCGTCCAGACGGCGGCGCAGTAGTACGGGGTCACGCCGCAGAACCAGCGGTCCTTGTAGTCGGTGGAGCTGCCGGTCTTGCCGGCGACTGGCATGTTGTAAAGCCGCGCCTCCTTGCCGGTGCCGTTTTCAACGGCGTTTTGCAGCATGTAGGTCATGGTGTAGGCGGTGTTTGGCTTGAACGCGTCGATGGTGACGGGGGAGTTATCAATGATGGTGTTGCCGTCAAAGTCCGTCACGAGCGAGTATGTGCGCCCATAGGTGAACACGCCGTCATTTACGAAGGAGCAGTAGGCCTGCGCCATCTCGCGCACTGTCACGCCGTATGCCATCTGACCCAGCGCCATAGGCGCATAGTCCGCGTCAGACGGGAGAAGGCTTGTAAAGCCAAGCTTTGATGTGAGATAGTTGTATGAGGTCTGCGGCGTGAGCTTGTCGACTATCTGCGCCGCCACGGTGTTCAGCGAGTTCTCCAGCGCCTGATAGATGGTGACTGTGCCATAAAAGTAGAAGTTGCTGTCATTTGCGGGGAACCAGTTTGTGCCGCTCAGGTGCATGCCGGGCATGTCATTTACAAGCGTCGTCGGGGTGATAAGCCCCATGTCGACCGCGGGGCCATAGGAGGCCAGCGGCTTTATCGACGAGCCGGGGGAGCGGTAGGTGCCGGTCGCGCGGTTGAGCGGGAAGTTGCGGTCCTTTGTGCCGACGCCGCCCGCAAGACCGAGGATGCGCCCGTCAAAGGGGTTCATCACGACAATGGCACTTTGAAGCTGTTCGCCGTTTCTGGTGCCGCCGGGTATGGCGGAGAGATCGGTGTAAATTGAGTCAATAGCGGACTGAACGCCCACATCGAGGCAGCAGTATATCTTATAGCCGCCGTTATAAACAAGCGTGGTCGCGGCCTCGCGGCTTATGCCCTTGCGCTCCATGAGGTCGTGGATGAGATCGTCAATCACAACCTCCTCATAGTAACTGTAAATGCGCTGGGTGTAGTCGTCGTCAACGCTGCGGGTGAATACAAGCTCCTCGGCCACGGCGTCCGTGTACATCTGGTAGTCGATATAGCCCTGCTCGTACATCTCGCGCAGAATAGTTTCCTGGCGCTCTTTGTTGTTCTCCTCATTGTAGAAAGGGTCATAGTAGGTGGGCTTATTCGTGATGCCCACGATGGAGGCGCACTCGGCCAGGCTGAGCTCACTCACATCCTTGCCGAAATAGGTCTGCGCGGCGGTCTGCACGCCATAGCAGCCCTCGCCAAAGTAGACCGCATTGAGATACCATTCGATAATCTCCTGCTTGTCGTAGCGCTTTTCAAGCTCCAGCGCGCCGAAAATCTCCGTCAGCTTTCGCTGCACCGTGACCTGATCCTGACCGGTCAGGTTCTTGATGAGCTGCTGGGTGATGGTCGAGCCGCCGTAGCTGTTCTGCATGGTGGCGAACATCTTTATAAACGCGCCCGAAGTGCGGTACCAGTCCACACCCTTGTGGTCGTAAAAGCGTTTGTCCTCAATGGCGACAACGGCCTTTTCCATGTACCAGGGGATGTCGCTGTAGTCCACCCACACGCGGTTCTGGCGGCCGGATATAGTGCCAAGCTCGCGCCATTCGCCGCCCGCGTCCTGATAGTATATCGTGCTCGACTGGTTGAGCTTGTAGTCGTCGAGGGAGATGTCAAGGTTTGGGGTGAGGCTCGTTTTTACATAGTAGGCGAATACGCAGGCAAAGAGCATGCCTGTTACGGCGATGATGAGAAGCAGTGTGCCGAAAACCTTGAAAAAGCCGCTTATTATAGAGCTTATAAGCTCAATGGTGGTATCCGCCGCGCGAAAGAGGAAGAAAGGCTTCTTGCGCGCCCTGCCGCTGTCAGCGGGAGCGGGCGGCTCAGTCCTGTCAGAGGCGGACTTGTCGTTCATGCGTCCTGTGCCATTGCTGCCACCGCTGTTGTGCCTGCCGGTATTATTGCTGCCGGCATCGTCATTCATGCGGCCTGTGCCATGCCTGCCGGTTTCGTTGTTTCCGCGGCCGGTGTAGTGTCTGCCGGTGTTATTTATATTATTGTTGTTATTAAAGTTGTCGTTGCTCATCTAAGGGTGTTACCTCCGAAAAAAGGCGTGAAAGCTTCGGTGACTTGGTGCCTGAGCCCGTTGAAAGCCGCGGGGCATCACAGGGCATAATCATTCTAATATAACAGTATACCACATAATTTTCCTCAGCGGTAGAGAAAATGTAAATTTTTTGCCCGGTGCATGAAAGGAGACTGAGCATATAGTGTATATTTTCCCAAAAATGAGAAATAATTATACTGAAATTCGGGGAAAAGGGGAATGACATGAAGATAAGACTAAAACTCACCGTGCTCGCCGCACTCACCGCGGCGGCGGTCTACACCGGCTCGGAGGCAGTCAGAAGCCTGCACCCGCATACGCGTGACACGCTCCCGGCGGAGATATACGCGCGCTACTCAAGTCAGGAGGAGAGCGCAAAATATTTCCTCAAAAACTGCGATGGCTTTGTCGCGGTGTATGCCGGGGCGAAGGGGCGAACGCCTGAAACTGTCACGGCGATTGAGGTCGCGAGCCTGCGCGGGGCGGACAGAGCCATGCTTGAGCGCGGCATCCCGGTTGTGGACAGGCAGGAACTTTTAGAGCTTTTGGAGGACTTTGGATCATAAAAAACTTAAAAAGTGCCATGAATTCGCTATTGATTTATCGCCATGTATGCGTTACAATAATCTCAAGTAAAGCAGACAGGAGGCAGATAAAATGAGTGAGGACTTCGGAAGTGATTTTGTCACGATAGTCGATGATGACGGACAGGAGTTTGAGCTGGAAATCTTGGACAGCATGGAGTATAAGGGCAATAACTATACGGCCTTTCTGCCTGCGGATATGCCCGAAGATGACCCGGATTACGGTATAATAATACTCCGTTCCATGCTCGATGAGAATAATGACGAGATATATGAATCCGTCGATGATGACGCAGAGCTGGAGGATGTGTACGAACACTTTATGTCCATCCTCTTTGACGATGAGGATGGGGAATAAGTTCCTACTGCGCGGCATAAAATTAAACAAGTTCCTGCGGTGTGCGTGCTGCTCATAATGAGCTTAACGGTCCATTAAACCCACATCTCTAATAAGGGATGCCGACTTGAATCTGCGGATTGCAGGCCTCCCGGCCTCGGCTGGACGTTGGAAGCAGCGAAACAGAACTTAGGCGACCCACCTGCCGTATTGTGCAGGTTATAATTGGACCGGCACGGCACTCGCGGGGCACTCCTCTGGTTTTCGCCAGAGGAGTTTTTTTGTTGTTGAAATTTAAAGCGGCAATGTTTATAATAATCTATAATTGGAAAATACATATATATTTTGGAGACATAGATAGATGCTTTTCTCAAGCTTG